>NZ_JBSGJR010000011.1:0-37956 GCF_053605645.1 Micromonospora sp. NPDC003776 | reverse complement strand
GCCGGTGGTGGCCGCGTGCCGGCAGGGCCGGGCGAAGCAGCTGATGCTGCGCGGACGCTTCGGCCCCGGTGCCGCCGTCGCCCGGCGGGTCGCATTCACCTGGGCGGCCCTGTCGGCCGCCACCCACCACCACTGCTACGAACTGGCGCCGACCGCCGCCGAGCTGCGTCGCCTGCACACCGAGGTGAGCACCCTGCTCACCCACCTCGACCGAAGGACGGAACCTCAACGATGACCTACCCGCAGCCCGGCCCCGACCTCACCCGCCCGCAGCCGGCACTGCCCGCCGTCCCGGGCCCGTACCCGCCGGTGTCTGCCGTGCCCGGGCCGTACCCGCCGGTGTCCGTGCCTCCCGCCGCTTACCCGCCGGGCCCGGTCATGGCCTATCAGGCCGGCTACCCGCAGCGGGTCACCGTGCAGCCGACCCTGACGTCGGGCATGGCGACCACCTCGCTGGTGCTCGGGATCCTCGGCGTGCTCGGCGGCTGGTGCCTGTTCGGGCTGCCCTGCATCCTCGCCGTCATCCTCGGCCACCTCGCCCTGCGGGAAACCCGGGACGGCACGCGGTCGGGACACGGGATGGCGGTCGCCGGTCTCGTCCTCGGCTACGTGTTCGTCGGCCCCATGATCCTCTTCACCGTGATGGTGTTCTTCGGCAGCGTCCTGAGCGCCGCCACCCCGACGCCCTGACCCGGGCGGCACGGGTACAACAGTGGCCGCCACCGCGGCCCGAAAGCAGGCGCCCACAAGGCCGCCGGAAAGACAGGAAGGCATGACCCAGAGGAAACGCCTCCACGCCGTATCCGACCCGTCGCCTGAGCTGTCCCGACGAGACGACAGCTTCGTCGTCACGGCCCGCTGGCGCACCGACGCCGGGCCGACCGAGATAACCGGGCCGGACGAGGTCGTCATCAGAGTGGCGGACGACGCGGCGCCCGAGGTCCGGGCCCGCGGCGTCACCTCGGCGATCCTGCACCGGATGGGCCGGCACGTCGACGACATGGTCGCTGAGTTCCACGACATGCCGAGCGTCGGCGCGTACCAGGTGATGGTGCGCGACTACATCGAGGGCCGCCTCGCGGAGCTGGCCCAGGCCCGGGGTGCGACCGCGGACGGCTTCGAATCCGACCTCCTCGACGTCTTCGAAGACCTGGCCGGCCGCGGGCACACCGACCCGCTCGGGGCGCTCGCGACGGCAACGGGCCGGTCACGGCAGGCCCTTGAGCACCTGCTCGACGCGGCTCGTCAGCGGGATCACCGAGACGGAAAACTCGCGTGAATGCTGCGGCACCACTGCGGTGACCTCGTCAGAGCAATACCACGCATGGCGGCACGTCCTCCGACGCGTCGCACCCCACGTCTTCGTCGTCGCCGACGCCGCCAGCCCTCCCGGATCTTGCTGTTGACGCTGCCGGGCAAAGGCATGCGCCACCAACCCGTGGCTTTGACATGGCGCAGCTCAGGGAGCCCTACCTCAGTGCGGCAGCGTCGGCGGCGAAACTGCTCGCCGTGGATCATGGAGCCGGTTGGCGGCATGGATGCGTACACCCATGCTGCGCGCACTACGTTGTTGGAACAACGGGCTAACGGGATGTTTGCGCCACCGCTGGCATTCGTCGTCGCGCCTCGTTGTTCAGTGGTTGGTGGGGCTGTGCCAGCGCGGCCGGTCGCGTCGCGGTGCCGGCAGCCGCAGAACGCCCAAGCCCGCTCGCTCGACATGTGCTGCGCGGCCACCGCATGGCAGGCGGTCATGTCCCCCTCTGAGCCCCAGGTCCACCGGCCGTCGCCGCCGCGGTTGAACCATCGGATGAGGGCGGCCGCGCGGCGGCGGCCGCCGGGCTTGGCGTTGGCCTTGACCTCGAGCTCGTCGTCGTCGGTCAGGTCGGCGAGGTCGGCCAGGCGGATGACCTCGTATCGCCCCAGGTTGTCGCCGAGTGCCATGGCCGGAAGGTAGCGCCGGCGGGAGGCTTGAACGGCGGCCCGGTGTGCCACCCCGAGAAGTAATCCAGTAGCGGTGCGCAGCGCCCTCTCTACACTATGCAGTGGTGAGTACCTTCAGTTGGTGACTGTGTGGAGGTGCGTGATGGCACGCCGACTTAACCATACGAGAGTCGGTGCTGCTGGCCTCGCAGTCACACTGGCCCTCATCTCGGGAGGGTGCAAGAGCGACACCCAGGATAGGCCCTCGTTCACGCTGCACTGTGACGCCTTTTGTGCATACGACACTGGGTATGGGTACGACGGCGGGATGTACCTCACCACCCGCTCTGGTTCAGGAGTTGACAACAGCTGGTCCCAGTTCACTCAGATCAAGGGTGAAGGGCGCCCCTACCCTCTCGATGCGGACGTGACGTACAGCCCGGACCACCGCGAGTCGTATCAGATGTGGACGTGGGCGGGGGCTCGGCCCGTCACTCCCCTGCCCGGGTTGGGGGAGCTTGCCTTCGTGTGGCGCAAGGCTGATGGGACCCAACCTGCAGGCGTGGATGGTCTCAGCGTCAACGTCAACCCGACCCCGAGCTTCGAGCGGATCTCCACCACCATGGTTGACAGGCGGCTGCACATCTGCGGGGTGGCCTACGGCGGGGCATGGGGTGATGGTGCTAACAACGGCGACATAGTGGTCAACGCCCGGGAGGAGGACCCAGATCTCCACTACTCGGCAACCTATCAGTTCCTCCAGGCGTGGCACTACGTTGAGTCCGTCGCAGGGCACCGAGACTTTGTGGACGTGGCCTGTGCCACCGTGTTCAACCCGGCCACCGCCACCGAGGACCTCCACCTGTTCGGTGTCACCCGAGACGGTCACCTCCTACGAACCGTACACACTGGCCCGATCACTGGCCCGATATCCGGGAGCAGCAAGGGTAAGTGGAGGGGATGGTGGGAGGACATGAAGGTCGTCTGGGGCGGAGGGCTCGGAAAGGTCGTGCGTGTGGACGCCACCAGCCGATACCACAGGGACCAGCTGGCCGTCGTAGCAGTCACGGATGACGGCCGCGCCTGGTACACGGGCACCAGTAACTCTGGTACCTGGACCACCCCTCGGGACATCGTGGCGGGCGTCAATGCTGTCACTGCACCAATTAGCCAGGTCATCAACGTGGATGATGTGGCCATAGCCTTCTGTGACGCCAACGTGCCGCATAGGGTGGGCAGCGAGAGCGACTGGGAGCTGAACATCGTCCTCAGATCCTCGGACAAGAAGCAGTTACTGCACACCGTCCTTGCTGGTGTCTCCACACAGTGGGCTACTGTTGGCCCTGGCTCCTCCCCCTCGCTGTGGAAGCCGTTCGTAGACCTGCTAGATGCGGCCATGTACACCGACCTCAGCGGGAGGAAGTACCTTTCAGGGTTTGCCGTGGGGGAGCAGCCTTACCCTGCCACCCCGCCGCCCTCCGCCTCGTAAGGGTGATCGAGTTGCTGTCCCACTGGTGCAAGACCGGCATGGCCAAGACCTCGACGCCCGGCGCCTGACCGGGGAGGCGCCGGGGCCCGCCCGGCGCCTCCCCGTCGTCAACGCTGGCGGTACGCCGCCCGGACCGCGAGGCAGAGGCCGACGGTGCCGGCGAAGGCCACGCCGGCGCGGAGGATGGCGTCGGCCAGCTGGTGGGTGCTGACCCAGACGATGAACCCGGCCCAGCTAGCCACCAGCAGCGCGGCCATGAAAACCAGGGCGAGGGACAGGGCTTTGCCGC
The DNA here is from genome assembly GCF_053605645.1 of Micromonospora sp. NPDC003776. Classification (NCBI taxonomy): domain Bacteria; kingdom Bacillati; phylum Actinomycetota; class Actinomycetes; order Micromonosporales; family Micromonosporaceae; genus Micromonospora; species Micromonospora sp. NPDC003776. The sequence goes on along the minus strand of NZ_JBSGJR010000011.1, from coordinate 34,258 downwards.
TGCGCGGCTCGTTCGGAGGCTGGGGGGAGCTCGGCAGACGGAGTACGGTCATTGCCGGGTCCTTTCGGTCATCAGGGAAGGTGGCTCGGCGGACTCGTTGATGACGGCGGCCCTGGCTGGAATCCGGTGCCGTCGTTCTTGGGAACCGCGGCGTTTGCTGCGTCCCCGGCGGCGGCACCCGGGTCGGACCGGGTGCCGCCCACCCGTGTAGGTGGTGCTCCATTCGCCGGCCAGGCTATTGCATGGAGCAACAAGCCCCAACCGTCGCGACGTAAGCAGTTCTGGCTGGCCACGATCCCCGGGTGATGTCGAGGCCCATCATGCTGACCAGGTTCGTCGTCGTCCCCGCAAGGCGTTCCGCGAGGACCTGCACCCGCGCGACCGGGGTGGACGGTTCGCCCGCAAGCCGGGCGGTGCCGCGGCCGCGGCGATGACCGACGCGCAGTTCTCGGCTCGGCAGAACTGGGTGTCGCGGACCCCAGCGACCGGCGGCACGCCAATTACGCACCGTGACAGCCGAGCCCGGAGCAGGCAGCGCTCGCCCTCGGCTTCCCTCGCGGAGGGTCGCGATGAGGCCGTCGAACCACGAATCGTCGGCTACGCCCCACGCCTGGCGTCCCTCGCCGCGAACGTCGAAGGCCGCTAATCTAGCGAAGATCGTCTAGGGGGTGTTCTGCCGATCTTGGTCGGGTGAGACGGAACCTCGAAGGGTTAGGGTGTCGATGTGACGACTGCCCGGCCGCTCGACAGCGAGGAACTCGCGAGCACGGCTGCCGAGCGCGAGCTTCTGGAAGCCTTCATCGATGCGTACCGCGATGTCATCGTCGCCAAGCTCCGTGGGCTGTCGGAGGATGACGCCCGCCGGAGCCTGGTGCCCTCGCTCACCACGCTGATTGGCCTCGTCAAACACGCCGCCGCTGTTGAGCGGAACTGGTTCCAGCACTGCCTGGAACAGCAGCCCCGTGAACAGATCAGTGGTAACTCGTTCGGTGACGACGCCAGTTGGCAGGTCAGCTCGGACGAGACGGTCGCAGACGTCATCGCGGAGTACGCCGCGGTCTGTGATCGATCGAGGCAGATCGCAGCCGGCTTCGCCCTCGACGACGCTGTGCCTCATCCCCGCCTGGGCAGGGTGTCACTGCGCTACATCTACGTGCACATGATCCGTGAGTTGGCACGGCACTGCGGCCAAGCCGACATCCTCCGGGAGCAGATCGACGGCATGACCGGCGACTGAGGTGCCTCCTTTGATCATGGAAGCCAGATGACAGCGGCGATGAGGACGAGGCTCGACCGGTGCAGGGATGCGCGTTTGGCGTAGCGGGTGGCCAGGTCACGCCATTGCTTGAGTCGGTTGAAGCAGCGTTCCACGACGTTGCGCTTGCGGTAGGTGGCCTTGTCGAAGGCGGGTGGTCGCCCGCCGGTGCTGCCCTTGGCGGCCCGGCGGACGACCTGGTCGGAGCGTTCGGGGATGACATGCCGGATCCCGCGTTGCCGCAGCGCTCGGCGGGTAGAGTCGTGGGCGTATCCCTTGTCCGCGACAAGCACCTCGGGGCGTTTGCGCGGGCGCCCGGGTCCGGGCTCGTTGACCCGGATCGCATCGAGCAGGGCGAGCAGTTGGGGGTTGTCGCCGGCCTGGCCTGGGGTGACGGCAGGCAGCCGGGACGTGTTCCGCAAACTGGCCGGATTCGACGACGCGACCTGGACGCGAGGACGCGGCTGAGCGCTGACGTTCGTTAGCGCGTTGACGTACTACCGAGAGACCAACCCGGCGATGGTTGCCGTCGCAGAGCGGGCGGTCGGTGAGGTGCTGGCCGAGCGGTCCTGAGCGGAAAGTGCAGATTGTGCCTGCTGTATCGGAGGTACCCGGAGTGTCACCCAGGTCCTGATACCGATCTTTCACGCAGGTCCCGAGACCGGACACGCCGGCAGCCGGTGGCCAGTAGGCGACCGAGCGGGGCTCCTGAAGGTCCCGTCGTCGTTTAGTGTCACGCCCGTGGATGGAAAGCGCGCCCGACGGTGGGCGCTGGCGGTGCTAGTCGCTCTGGTCCTGGTGGCGTCCGGCGTCTTCACGCTGCGGTGGCTGTCGGTGCCCGACCGGCCGAAGCTGCCCGAGCCGTTCCGGGAGCAGCTGGCAGCGCGCGTGGTGGACATAATCGAACACGACCCCACCTTCGACCGGGGGCACGATCCGGATGCACGGCCGGTCTGCGCCGCCTCGGTGTTCGGGGTGGCGCCGGACTCGGCTGACACCGTCGACGACGTCCACACGATCTACACGCTGGCGTTCTGCCAGTACCTCCCCAACGCCGACATCGGGAAGGGACCTGGCATCGACCTCGGCCTGCTCGAGGGCGTGTCGATGCCGATCGCCCTGCATCTCGGACCGCCGGTCACCCATCAGGAGCCGGAAGAGGGAGAAGACGTGTACGCGGACAGCATCCGCCGGATCTTCCCGAAACCCCTACAGGGGGCTGCGTTCGGCGCCGCACCCGACCCGGCAATGAAGCACGCGGTCGACGACCGCATCATGCGTCTGCTGTCCTCGCCTGTGCCCTCGCCTTCCCACTCCTGACACCCAACATCCGGCATCAGTCCGTCACGCCATCAAGTCGAGCCCGACATCACCGACACCCGGCCGATTCGTACGTGCGTTCGACTAGGCTGCTGCGGGTGGAGGTACGCGGACGGTGGTGGAACGGGAACGTGCGCCACGAGGCGCTATCGATCGAGTGGAGGTGAGAGACCTTCACCCGTCTGCTGTCGTAGCAGTGGGCGTGAAGCTGGAGGCAGCCTGACCGCGGGAACGCGCGGGAGGGTGGGAAGCAGCCTCGACAACGCCGGGATGGGTTGGTACTGCCAGACGGCCCAGGTTCGGCAAGCGAGACGGAAAGGTGTACGTGAGGAACCGACGTGTAACGCCTCTTAATTCCACCACCGGCTCAAATCTGGTGGATATGGGCCGGGATCGCGGACGATCCATCCGGGCTAGCGCCGTCCGGGTGGACATTGCGGCGGGGTTGGTTCCCCTCGTCGTGGTGGTTGCGGGGAAGGTCTACGGCGTAGCCGCAACGGGCCGCAGGGGCAAAGTCGGGCACCTCCTCCGTCGATCGATCGGTGGTGAACGTGGGAACCGTCGGGTGCGGACCCGGCGCCAGCGCGGCCAGCGTGGCGGAGATGGGAGGGCGCGTTGTCCTGCCGGGGCATCCGATGGGGCGGAGTCCGCGTAGTAGTCCGAGGGCGGGAAAGCCGTCCACATGGCGAAGGCGGGCAGCGGGCTCGCAGGGAGGGATTGTCATGCCAGGAGGTCGCCGGTGAATACCGGCGCGCCGTGGCCGAGCCTCGATGAGGCGTGGCGGCGGGTACTGGAGATTCAGACCAAGCTGCATCGATGGGCAGGCGAGGATCGGTCTCGCCGGTTTGATGATCTGTTCAACCTTGTCACCGATCCCGCGTTCCTGATGGTGGCGTGGGATCGGGTGCGGAGCAACACCGGCTCGCGCAGTGCTGGTGTGGACGGCTTGACCGCCCATCACCTCCAGGCGCTGTTCGGTGCGGAGCCCTTCATGGGCATGATCCGGGAGGCGGTGCGGTCAGGCGAGTTTCGGCCGCTTCCGGTGCGGGAGCGGTTGATCCCGAAGCCGGGCAGCCTCAAGAAGCGCCGGTTGGGGATCCCGACCGTCGCAGACCGGGTTGTGCAGGCGTCGCTGAAGCTGGTGCTGGAGCCGATCTTCGAGGCGGATTTCCATCCGTGCTCGTTCGGTTTCCGGCCCCGCCGACGCGCTCAGGACGCGATCGCCGACATCCATCTTCTGACATCCAAGTCATATGAGTGGATCTTAGAAGCTGACATCGAGGCGTGCTTCGACTCGATCGACCACGCCGCGCTGATGACGCGGGTGCGCCGACGCGTCGGGGACAAGCGCGTGCTGAGCCTGGTGAAAGCGTTCCTCAAGGCCGGGATCCTCACGGAGACCGGCTCCCGCGAGGAGACGCACACCGGGACACCGCAAGGAGGCATCCTGTCTCCGCTGTTGGCCAACATCGCCCTGTCAGTGCTGGACGACTTCGCCCAGCACACCTGGCAGACGGTGATGTCGACGAGAATTCTGCGAGAAAAGCGCCGCCGGCACGGCCAGCCGAACTGGCGGCTCGTCCGCTACGCAGACGACTTCGTCATCCTCGTGCACGGCGAACGGCGTGACGCCGAACAGCTACGCGACGAGGTGGCCGTGGTCCTCGCCGCGATGGGCCTGCGCCTGTCGCCGCCGAAGACCATGGTGGTCCACATCGACGAGGGCTTCGACTTCCTCGGGTTCCGCATCCAGCGGCACCGGAAACGAGGCACGGGTAGGCGCTGCGTATACACATACCCGTCCAAGAAAGCGGTCACCGCGATCAAGGACAAGGTCCGCACGCTCACCCACAGCTCAGCACAAGCCGACCTGACCGCCCTGCTGGAACGCGTCAACGGCGTACTGCGAGGGTGGAGCAACTACTTCAAGCACGGTGTGTCGAAACGGACCTTCAGCTACCTCGGTGCCTTCACCTGGCGCCGGACAGCGATCTGGATCCGCAAACGACACAAAGGCCTGACGTGGAAGCAACTCCGACGGCGCTTCATGGCCGGCGGATGGACGATCACCGACGGACAGCTCACCCTGTTCAACCCGGCCTCGGTCACGGTATCCCGGTACCGACGCCGCAGCGTGATCCCCAACCCCTGGACACCCCCAACGCGTCGCCTGACCCAGCCGACGTGAGTCCGTGGAGAGCCGGATGCAGTGAGAGCTGCACGTCCGGTTCGGAGGGCGGGCCGAAGAAACGGACTGGGCGAAAGCCCGGCACCGCGCTTCGGCCCGACCCCACTGGGGCCGCATGGCCCGGCGCGACATCTGGCTGGTCACCGACGGCCAGCTCTGGCGGGTTCATGGTCGCCTCGGTGGAGACGGCGGGCAGGAGGTCTCCTACGACTTCCCGGATGAGGCATCCGCCCGCTTGATCGTGGAGCGGATGATGAAGACCTCGGCCGGCACCTGGCGGGATCTCACCAAGGCGATCCGGCAGGAGTCCGAACGTCGGCAGGCTCGCTAGGGCTTTATGGCCATATCGCCGCTCTTCGGCCCTATTGGCTGGTTCGCTCCGTATGCACACCGCCGGCCATGTCGCGCCCCGGCATTTTTCTGCAATGCGGGCGGGTCACGAGCGGGTTGCCGCAGGGGCCGCTCTGCACGATCGCCTGCTGGAACAGGCCGGCCGCCGACGGCGATGCCAGCTGGGTACAGGTGCTGTACGCGCCGGCCGACTGGCCGAAGAAGGTGATGTTGTGGGGGTCGCCGCCGAACCGGTCGATGTTGCGCCCCACCCAGCGCAGCGCGGCCTGCTGGTCGGCGATGCCGAAGTTGCCGGCAGCCGGTTCGGTCGCGGCGAACGCCGGATGATCGAGGAAGCCGAGCGCGCCGAGCCGGTAGTTGACGGTCACCACCACCACATGCCCGGAGACCGCGAGCCGGGTCGGGTCGTAGTCGCTGCCGGACCCGGACACGAAGCCCCCGCCGGGTAGCCATACCATGACCGGCAGCCGCCGGGCGTCCCTGCGTGCCGGGTTGGCGACGTTCAGGTACAGGCAGTCCTCGCTGCCGACCACGGTGGACCCGGTCGGTCCTCCCATCTGCGGGCAGGGATTGCCAGGCCGGGTCGCGTCACGCGATCGACGACGGTTGGACGAAGCTGCCGCAGGCGATCCAGCTGGTCCAGGCCACGCGTGCCGGTGACGCTGTTTCTGACCATCCGTGCGATCCGCGACAACCTCGGCTACCAAAAGCGGCTGCAGATCGCCGATGCGGACATCGAGGCCCCACCCACCCCGAGTTGAAGGGCAAGTCGTACGCCGCCGACAAGCAGGAGGTGTGCGGCTTGGCCGGCCAGCTCGAAGCCCCTTACGTAGGGCGATGCCGACGCCGCCACCGCACCTGCGCAGGCCGCGGACCGGCATCGGGCCCGAATCAGGATTCGCCACTCTTGGGTAGGCCGGGTTCCAGGCTTTCGCGCAGGTGGCCGGAGGGCTGAGCGGTGATGGGCGACGGGGTCAGACGGGAGGTGAGGCGTTCCTCGAGCCCCGTGATGGCGGCGTGGATCTCCGTACGCAAGTCGTTCAGCAGCGCTTCGTGATCATTGTGGAGATCCCGGCGGGTGACGTCCCGCGCATCCTCGGCCAGGGTGACCACGATCGCGCCGCCCGGAGCGAGTGTTGCCCTCTGTACCTCGTGCACGTCGCTGGCGCCTTGGCGGCGGAGGGCTGCGGCGAGGTCTGCTTGGCGAAGCCCCATCCGGTGCAGTGCCTTGTGGTCAACCTTGCCGTCCCGAACGAGGACGGTCTGCGCTCCCTCGAAGATTCGGTTCAACCGCGGATACCGGTTGACCACGCGCACCATGACGCCGTTGATCGCGACAAGCACGGCCGCGCCGAGCAGACCGCCCGACAGACTGTTGTCGCTGCCGATGATGGCGTTCTGAACGACGTTGGACAGCAGCAGCATAACGACGAGATCGAAGCTGTTGAGCTGGGCAAGGTCGCGCTTACCGCCGACGCGCAGCAATATCGCCAGCCCCCCGTAGACGAGCACGGTCCTCAGCACCTTCTCCAGCACCGGGATCTGCACGTGCCAAAGGTCAGCCCACATCGACCTCGTCTCCCATCTGATCTGCCCGTGGCTATGGGTCGCCGACGCGCGACCCTACAGTAAGTAGTGCGACGGTCCTCGTCGGTGGTCACCGGCATCCTCGCCGCCGCGTCGCCGGCCGCGGACGGTGCCGCTTCCGCGCATGCGGCGAAAGCGAGCACGTCCGAAGATGCCGTCATCGTCTGGGACCGTAACGCGCAATCCGCGATCTGGGACGTGGCAGGCCAGCAGCCGCAGGTCCAGGCGCGCAGCTTCGCGATGATGCACGGCGCCATCTACGACGCGGTCAACGCCATCGCCGGGACGCCCTACCAGCCGTACCTGATCGCGCCGGGCACCAACGACCGCGAGTCGGTGAACGCGGCGGTCGGCACCGCGGCCTTCCAGGTGCTCAGCTCCCTGTTCCCGGCCCAGCGGCCGCGCCTGCAGGCGCAGTACGACCAGTGGCTGACCACCGTACCCGACGGCAGCGCGAAGCGGCGCGGGATCTCGGTGGGCAGCCAGACCGCCGCCGCGATGATCAGTGCCCGGCAGAACGACGGGGCGTTCGGCGACGCGGCCTGGCCGGTCGGCACCGGGCCCGGCCAGTGGCGGCCCATCCCGCCGACCAACACCAACGACGGGGCATGGGTGGCCAACCTCAAGCCGTTCCTCATCCCCAGCGCTCGATGTTCCGCTCGTCCGGCCCGCCCACGCTCACCAGCGAGCAGTACGCCCGGGACTTCAACGAGGTCAAGACGGTCGGCGCCGTCAACAGCACGGTGCGGACGGCGGACCAGACCCAGGCCGCGATCTGCACGACCGGCACCTGGGCGAGTGGGAGATCAAGCGTCAGCTCGCCGCGACGCACCGGCTGAGCCCTCTGCAGACGGCGCGGATGTTCGCGATGGTCGACCTTGCCGAGGCCGATGCGACGACGGCCTGCTACAACGACAAGGCCGCCTGGATGTTCTGGCGGCCGGTCACCGCCGTCCAACTGGCCCGCACCGACGGCAACCCGGCCACCGAGGCCGATTCCGGCTGGATGCCGCTGCTCGTCACGCCGCCGCACCCCGACTTCACGTCCGGGCACACGTGCCTTACTGCGGCCAGCATGCTGGCGCTGCGGTATTTCTTCGGCCGCGACGACATCCCGTTCAACGCATACAGCGATGCCTCGGGCACGACCCAGTACTTCGGCAGCTTCTCCCAGGCCATCGCCGAGGTCATCGAGGCGCGGATCTGGGGTGGTGTCCACACCCGGACGGCCGACGTCGAGGGCGCGAAGATCGGCACCAAGGTCACCTCGTACATGATCAGCCACTACTTCCGCCCGCGGCGGTGACGCGCCGGGCCCGCAGCTGAGGTGGGCGGTAATGCCGTCGGGCCGCCTGCCGGCGTCCCCACTGATCAACTCAGGGGCGCCGGCAGATGGCGACTCCGCCGGGTGCGCCGGCCGGAATCGCACCGGCTGCTCGCGCTGGTGCCGCTGTCAGTCTGTCAACCAATGCGGCGCCTTGCCCGGTTCGACCAGCACGACCGCCCGGGCTGCGGTGTGGGTCACCGCGTTGGTGAAGCTGCCCTCGGCGAACTGGGCCACCGGACCCCGCGGGGACGGGCCGATCGCGATGACGCGCGCGTCGATGTCGTCGGCGTGCTGCGCGAGGGCGCGACCCGCGGCGGCGTGGTCGCCGACGCTGGTGAGCACCTGACCGGTGGCGGCGATGCCCCTCGCGGCCAGCCGGTCGAGGTGGCCCAGGACCGCGGAGTGCGCCTGCTCGGCGTCCTCGGGGTCGATGGCCAGTTCCTCGATGACGACGGTCTCGCGGACGTGGACGACCTCCAACGGGCGCCCTTCGTCGCGGGCGATCGCGGCGGCCGCGTCGACGATCTCGGCGGCGTTCTCGGTGGCGCCGACCGCGACGATGACCGGCTGGTACCCGGCCGCCGGTGCGGCCCCGACGCGCTCCAGGCTCGGGCGTACCGTCTCTCCCTCGACCAGGCCCTTCTCGGCGGCGGCGACCAGCTTGTGGCCGGAGGCGAGAACGACGATGGCCAGGATGAAGGCCGCGCCGCCGAGGTAGAAGGGGACGCTGAGGTTGGTCGCGTCGGCCAGCTTGCCCGCCGCGTACGGGGCGAGGCCGCCGCCGATGAACCGGACGAAACCGTACGCCGAGGAGGCGATCGGCCGCTCCACTGGTGAGACGAGCATGACCGCCTGGGTGGTCAGGGTGTTGTTGATGCCGATGAACGCGCCGCTGAGAATGACCGCGACAATCACCGCCGCGGGAGTCTTCACGCCGATCCCGATCACGGCCATGACGATGCCGAGGCCGACCAGGTTGACGTAGAGCACCGGCGCGGTGCCGAAGCGCGCCTGCAGCCGTGGGGCGAAGAACACGCTGAAGGCGGCGACCAGCAGGCCCCAGCCGAAGAAGACCAGCCCGAGCCGGTGGGCGTCGAGCTCCATCGGGTACGGCGCGTAGCCGAGCATGGTGAAGAAGCCCCAGTTGTAGAGCAGCGCCATGATGCCCATGGTCAGCAGGCCGCGGTAGCGCAACGCCTTGAGCGGCGCGGCCAACGAGGTCTTGCGCTCGGGCTTCGGCAGGGCGGGGACGAACGCGAGGGTCGCGACGAGGGCGATGAACATCAGCGCCGCGACGCCGAAGAACGGCCCGCGCCAGCTGATGCTGCCGAGCTCGCCACCGAGCAGTGGCCCGACCGCGATGCCGAGACCCAGCGCGGTCTCGTACAGGATGATCGCCCCGGCGAAGCCGCCGCTGGCCGAGGCCACGATGACGGCGAGGCTGGTCGCGATGAACAGGGCGTTGCCCAGGCCCCAGCCCGCGCGGAAACCGACAATGCCGCTGATCGAGTTCGTCGTGCCGGCAAGGGCGGCGAACACGACGATGAGGCTCAGGCCGACCACCAGGGTGAGCTTGGCGCCGATGCGGCTGGACACCCAGCCGACCACCAGCATCGCGACCGCAGTCACGACCAGGTAGCTGGTGAACAGCAGTGACACCTGGCTGGGCGTGGCGTGCAGACTGCTGGCCAGCGCGGGCAGGATCGGATCGACGAGCCCGATGCCCATGAACGAGACGACACAGGCGAACGCCACGGCCCAGACGGCACGCGGCTGCTTGAACGGGCTCGGGGCGGCCCCATGCGATGCGGTCATGTGCGGGTTCTCCTGAAGGTGGTGTTGATGCGCGTCCTCACGCCCGGGCCTCGACGAGCCGGGTGAGCGCGGGTAGTGCGGCGGCGATCACGGCCTGATCCTGCGGATCGAGGCGGTCGAGCATCCGCTGCAGGACGTCAGCGCGCTCCGCACGCCGGCGTCGCACGAGGTCGAGGCCGGCCCCGGTGGCCTCCACCACCACGGCGCGACGGTCGTCACTGTTCGCGATGCGGCGCACCAGGCCCTCCCGTTCCATGCGGGTGACCAGCTGCGTCATCCCCGGCTGGGAGACGCCCTGGGCATGAGCCAGCTCGGTCAGCCGGTGAGGTCCGTCCCGTCCGAGGCGGTTCAGGGCGGACGAGGCCGCCGTGCTGAGGCCGCCGGCGGTGGAGACCTGGCGGATGAGCGTCACGAGATGCTCGAGCACCACGACCAGCTCAGCGCCCGAGGCATTCCGTTCCATAACCACATTATTCATAATCTCCTTATGGCTACGGCTCGCCGCCGGGCCACCTGAGGCACGCATCACTTTCCGGCGCCTGGCTCTTTCCCCGCGACCACCCGCTCAGTCCACGTGGGGTGCGCGCGGGGGCACGGGCTCCGGAGGGTGGATCGATAGATTTGCCGGGTGGCGCGGGTGTTGGTGACGGGGATGTCGGGCGCGGGCAAGACCACGCTGCTGAACGAGTTGTCGGACCGCGGCCACGAGACGATCGACACCGACTACGATGGTTGGACGTCGCCCGACGGCGACTGGGACGAACCTCGCATGGCAGCCCTGCTCGCAGGTCGGGCCACCGTCGTCGTGTCAGGGACCGTGGCCAACCAGGGCCGCTTCTACGACCGTTTTGACCACGTGGTCCTGCTCAGTGCGCCACTCGGCGTCCTGCTCGACCGCGTCGCGGCCCGGTCGACCAATCCGTATGGGAAGTCAGCCGAGCATCGAGCGGACATCGAGCGCTACCTACGCGAGGTGGAGCCGTTGCTACGGCGCGGCGCCACCGTCGAACTCGACGGCCAACGTCCCGTGAACGAGCTGGCCGCCATCGTCGAGCAGCTGCTCCTTGGAGCGTCCTGAACCGCCGCTGACCGGCGCACCTGACTCGCCGCCCGGGGGTGACCCCTTCAGGCGCCGAAGAGGTCACCGAGCAGGAAGCCCTATCCAAGGCGTAGCCAGACCGGGAGCTCTCAGCCCGCCGGCCCTGAAAACTTGCTGAAGCCGCATCTGTGGATTATCGAGGTATCGCACGTCGGCAGTCACCGCCCCGGCCCAGTCGCGGCCGGAGTCGCGTCTTGCTCGAGCCGCCGCGAGGGCTTCAGGGTTCGCTCAGGTTCAGCACGCATCCTGGTCTTTGTAGCTTCTCCGCCTGCGGCTGGCACCTGCCGAAGCCGCGACACGACACGATCAGGGGATCAGAGGACGGGCTTGATGGTCGGCAAGCAGGACCGGCGACGCCAGGGACAACATCATCGAGGTCACCTGGGATATCCAAGCGCACGGCTCGATGTGCACGCGGGCGGCGAGTCGGACGCCGTCGTCCGCGAAACGGGTTCGCTTCGTCGTCACCGAGGCATCCGGCCGGGCAGGTCATGACTGAGCAGCGAAGTGTGGCCGGTCGGCTGCTGACCGGCCTGTACGCTGCCGCGACCGTCCTCGCGCTCGCAGTGCTGGTGCTGGGCCGCCGGGAACATTCGACTGCGCCTGAGTTGGTGATGGGGCTGCTGAACGTTCCCGTCGCCGGGACGTTCCTATCGGTTGTGGTGCTGGCTTTGGTCACCGGTGCGCTGATTCTGCGCAAGCGGGCCGCGCTGTGGTTCGTCGCCGCCTCTCAGATGCTCGGCGTTTATCTAGGGCTGGTGGCCCTCCTTCCGGGTCGTCCCTGGCCACTGGCCGAGGTGTGGGAGTCTCGCGGTGACCTCGGTCGGGGTTTGGACATCTTCTCGATGCTCGTGGCGATCGGCGCACTCGTTCTGCTGTATCGGCTGCGGACCGAGTTCTGTGCCAGGTTTCGTCCCGGGTCATGGTCGACAGCCGCGGTCGTGCTGGTAGCGGGCACCGCCGCTACGGCGCTGCTCACCTGGGTTCTGCTCCACCTCGCGCGTAGTGACGGCGCTTCCTGGCGTGAGTTGCTGTTCACCGGGTTGCGAGCCCTGTCCGGATGGTCCGCCCGGCACCCGGCGGCGGGGATTGACGATGTGGTCGCCGCGGCGCCCGGTCTGACGGTGCTGGCGGCGATGGTCGCCCTCTTGCACTCGGCGCGCCAGGCCACGTCGTGGACACCCAAGCAGGAGATCGCAATCCGGCGCCTCGTCGCCGAGCACGCTCCCGCGACTCCTTGAGCTACTTCGCCACTCGCCGCGACCAGGCCGCCGGACAGTGATCATCGTTCTCAGACCCGCAGTTCAGCCGACCGTCACGGTGCTGCCCCGCGAACGAGCAGCGATCAGCCCCAGCGGAGAAACGTTATGCAAATGATCGTCACCTAGCCCACGTAGAGCACTGCTACACCTCACCGTGACAGACTTCCAAATGAGACCAAGGAAAGGGGGACGCGATGGCCCTGACCAGCTCCGGGCTCTTCGTGGTGGTCTGCGTCCTTGCTTGCGGCGCGCTCGCCCTCGCAGTGGTCGACAAGCCTCACCCGAGTCGCGCTGGACTGCAGATGCTCGCACGCGCTGCCCGCGTGATGGCGGTCAGCGCTCTGGCTGTGCTTCTCGTCGGCCTGGCACTGAACAACCAGTACCTCTTCTACACCTCATGGGCAGACCTGCTCGGATCGTCGGACCACGCGACGACGCACACGATCGGCGACACGACCGCCGCCCAGACGAGACAGCTGCCCGGCAAGGGTCTGGCTGGGCAACAGCCTCCCACCGTGCTCCCCGCTCTACCGGCACCCGGTCAGCGGCTCCAGAGCTACGCGGTGTCCTCGCCCGACATTGCCGGACCCGCTCAGGTGCTGGTCGAGCTACCGCCCAACTACGACCCCGCCAGCGCCCACACCTACCCAGTCATCATCGGCCTGCACGGCTTCCCCTCCTCACCCCCCTCCTACCTGAAAACCGGCATCGTAACGGTGCAAGAGCAGCTCGTGAGCAAGCACACCCTCGCCCCCAGCATCGTCGTCATCCCACAGATCAACGTCCCACGCTCCGTGGACACCGAATGTGTCGATGGTGGTCCCGGGCAGCCGCACGTCGACAGTTGGCTTTCTCATGACCTTCCACGCTGGATCGTCGCACATTTCCGGGTACGCACCGATCGTCTCTCCTGGGTTGCGGCGGGTTACTCCTACGGCGGATGGTGCGCGGCCTCCCTCGGCCTCCGACATCCCGACATCTTCGGCGCCGCCATCGTGTTCCAAGGCTATTTCCGCCCTGACTTCGGCACCCACTACATTCCGGCAACCTCTAACCTCGGCCAGTACGACCTCGTCCGGCTCGAATCACGACACCCGGTTCCGCTCTCCTTGTGGACCATCACCTCGCGGCAGGACAGCCTCTCCTATCCGAGCACTGCCCAGTTCCTGCGCAGTGCTCGGCGTCCCACAGCCGTCACCGCGACCGTGCTCCCACACGGCGGACACCGAAACGCCGTGTGGCAGCCATTCATCGGGTCCGCGCTGACCTGGCTGGGTCATACCCTTCCGGGCTTCCATGCGTAAGCGCAGATCACGGCTGCGAACAGCACACCGCCGGCCGAGGCGAGCACGACCATCGCCCGCCGTAACCGGATCGGCGAGCCGGTACCTCTACGAGTGATCCTCAGCAGCTGCTGACCCTCCTGGTCACTGAGCCGCCGAACGCGAACGGGTTCTGCCACCAACACAGCCTGAACCACCTACACCGTGCGGCCGGCACCCCCGACGACGTGTCATCCAACACCGTGAACGTTCGTGGTCACGGCACCAGTCGCCTTTCACTCAGCGCCCGTCGTCCTCTGTCAAGGCGCACCAACGGATGTCACCGCTTCTGCTGACTTCCTGCTGACGCTCCGCCGAGCTTGACGCCTTCGTCCCGAACGAACGATCACCATCCGTCGGCGGCGGTAGCGGTGCATGAGGTTGTATAGGTCAGCTCGTGGCGCTCGACGTTGCCGAACACCTGCCGTAGCGCAGCCATCGTCTCGTCCCACCACCTCTCCGGCCTGGCAATTGTCCGCTGGATACGCCGAGGTGAATGGGCGGAGTGCCAGGCGATCAACAGGGTGCCACCGGGCCGCAGCACCCTCCGGGCGTCGGCCAACGCCGCCTGCAGGTCCGGCCACATCGCTACCGTGTTGACCGCGACTACATGATCGGCGTGCCGGTCGGGAAACGGCAATGCACCCGCAACGCCCAGCCGCAGGTCTGCTCGCTCGGCGACGCCAAGACGACGCATACGACGGTGGGCCTGCGCCAACATGACTGGGGACGGGTCCACCCCGCACGCCTGCGTCGCCGGGTCACGCGCCAGGAGCAGCTCGAGCAACTGGCCCGGGCCAAACCCGATTTCGCACGTGCGCGCCCCCTGTTTCGGCGACAGCAGCCCCAGGACCTCTCGGTGAGCCGAGTCGTCACGGCCCATCACCCAACCGGCCAGCCGTCCGAGCGGCCCGGACGGGATCCCGAACGGGTTGAACGTAGCGCGTGGGAGGTCGTCAGCCATGACGCTCACCTTGTCCCCTCAACCTGGGTTGAGGTCAAATGGCCCCATGTACACGGTCGGCCAGGTCGCCACCCGGCTGGGACTCCGGGTATCCGCGGTGCATTTCTACGAACGCCGTGGCCTGCTCCCCGTAGTACCGCGAGTGCGCGGGCAGCGCCGCTACAGCGACGAGCACCTGCGGCAGCTTGCGTTCGTCCAGCTTTGCCAGGAAGCCGGACTGTCGCTGGACGAGATTCACGTGCTGCTCACCTCTGATGCGGCCACTTGGCAGGAGCGGGTGCGGGCCCGCATCATCCAACTCGACGCCGATATCGCACGGCTGCAACGCGCCCGCGGCTACCTCGCCGGGTCACTGCGCTGTCCGGCAGACCATCCCGCCATTGACTGCCCTCACGTGCAGCGGGATCTCGACGACCGGTTGAGTTGAAGCGGAACTCAAGAGCCGCAATCTACCCACCGGCCAGACCGCAGCTCAACGCCTGCTCATACGGCGTCCGGCGCTTCCATGGCTGGCCACTGCTTGACAGCGTTTGACGCTGTCTTGTGCCCCCTGTGTGCCCCCACACCACCGCGCCGCCTTCCGGCTTGTGTGCCATGCCGTTCCTCCGGATGGTGCGTTGATCGTCGAGATCCTACGAGGCGCGGCAATAGGCACAAGCGGGTCGCTGTCACCTGAGCAGCGCCTCGAGCTCGGGAAGTCGGCCGAACAGTTCAGGGAGGCCGCGCACTCCCTTGCGCACGGACTCGTGCGACAGCGCGAGGTCAGGGCCGGTGCTGGCTTCGACACCGGCGAGGCAACGGAGGACGTTCCACCTCGTATGCCCCAGCCAGCCGCTGATCATGAACACGAACCAGCTTGGACCCCACGGCGGCAGCGCTTTGCCTCCTGCGACGTAGCCGTCGAGGACCGAGCGGAAGATGGCGGGCTTGATGTCGTCGAAGCCAGGTCCCTTCGCGAGGCTCAGTGCGGTCGAGCCGAGCTCACCGGACAGGTCGAGCATCCCCGAGAGCTCCCAGTCGAGCACCACCGGCCGACCCGCTCGGGAGAGCAGGTTCCACGGTTGGATGTCCCGGTGGGTCAACACGACGGGGCCCGGTCGCTCGCAGGTGTCGACGAAGTGGGCAATCGCGAGGAACGTCTCGACCTGGGAGGTAAGTTCGCCGGCCCACGGCTGTCCGGTCACTGTCGCCCGCTCGGCGAGTTCAAGCCAGTCCCGTGGCGTCGGGTCCTCGGTCGAGACGTGGGTCCACGCGACGTCGAGCGCGTGGATGCGCGCGAGAATCTCACCGATCTCGAACGCGCACGCCGGCGACACAGGTGCTTCGGGCATCTTCTCACCCTCGACCCACCGGTGGACGAGCGTGTGGTGGCTGGCCGAGATCGGCTCTGGCATCGGGATGCCGGCGGCGAAGGCCGCCCGCTCGAACCTGAACACGTCCTCGGCTCGGTAGTTCCAGCGGCGATCGAGGAGGTTCAACTCCTTCACCGCGAATGACCCCTGGTCGGTGTCGAGTCGGTACATCCGGTTGGCGAACCCGCCGTGGACACGGATCATCGGACCGGTCGGCGCGCCGAGATATGAAAGGCCCATCCGTTGCTCCTTATGTCACGTCCCGTCTTGGGCTGACGTCATTGGCCGCCGGCTGCCAACGTTTCACGCCGTCTTGCGCCCCGTGTGCGCCCCGGACGGCTCCATGACCGTGAACGACTTTCGGAGTTTGGCGGGCAGATGGCCCAAGGTAGCGATAACCGGCCCACCCCAACTAGGGTCGGTGTCGTTGTGCTCCGTGGTCCGGAAGACGGTCATACCGACCGCTGCCGCCCCGGCTAGCTCGCCGTCTGAGCCGTCGCCAACAAAGACGCACTCCGCCGGCCCAACACCCAGGCCCTCAGCAGCAAGGTGATAGATCGCCGGGTCTGGCTTGGCCAGCCCGACATCGCAGGAGAAGATCGCAACATCGAACCGGTGGGCGAGCCGACTCTGCGGCCATGCCTCGGCAGTGTCCGAGGTCGCGTTGCTGATCAGGGCCAGCCGATGCCCGTCGTCGCGTAGCGCGTCGAGCACGTCCAAGGTGGCGGTCGAGACACTGTCCAGCACCCGGCGCCCGAGGGCTCGCCGATGATCACCGGCCCGTGTCACCTGTTCGTTGGTTGGTGCGCCGCCGAGGCGTCCGGCGAGAATGCGGATGGTCTCCTCCACGTCCCACCGGACCATCCGGTCCCGCCAGGTGGCGTGGTACGCGGCGACCAGCGCGGCCGAAGCCACCCCGACCATGACCGCCATCTCGCCGACCACCCGGTCACGCTCCTCGTCGGCACCATGGATCAGGGTGTGGTAGAGGTCGAAGATCACTGGCCGAGGCATGCGAGCATCCTACTGAGATCGTCAGCGCTGTCACCTTGCTTGCCATCCCGTCTGAGTCCGACCCGCCCGTCTGGGGAGCGGGCCGCCGCCCGGCCCGCCACGTCAAGTGGACCTTGACGCACGTACGGACGCCGCCGGAACAGACTGAGTCGGCTCTCGTGTCGCGGACCGCGCCCCCTGAAGACGTACAGAAACTTTGAACCACATTGCCGGCAGCCGGTTGTCCTGCGCCGGCAGCCGGTATCCGACTCCGGTTGATGCGTTACACAGTGGCCTCACTTGATGGGTAACACTCCGCCGAGTGCTGGTGGAGTTGAGTGTGACCGAGCGGCGTTACCGCGCAGTGCTGGAAGTCCAAGCTGGCCTGTCCGTGACCGAGGTTGCCGAACGCTTCGGCGTCTCACGTCAGGCCGTGCACCGCTGGCTGGGCTGGTATCACGATCACGGCTTGGACGGTCTGGCTGACCGATCGCACCGACCGCATGCGCATCCCGCCCAGACCGCCGCTGAGGTGGAGGCGTTGATCTGCGAGCTGCGCCGCAACCATCCCCGGTGGGGCCAGCGGCGGTTGCACTACGAGCTGGGCCGCCACGGTTGCCCGGGACCCGTCCCGTCGCTGAGCACCATCTACCGGGTACTGGTCCGTCACGGGCTCATCGACCCGACACCTCGCCGGCGCCGACGAGAGGACTACCGGCGCTGGGAACGCGGCAGGCCAACGGAGCTGTGGCAGCTGGACATCGTCGGCGGCATCCAGCTCGCTGACGGTGTGGAGGCCAAGGTCGTCACGGGTGTCGACGACCACTCCCGGTTCTGCGTCATCGCCACCGTGGTCCGAAGGGCCACCCAACATCTGACACCAATCCGTCACGCATCAAGTGGAGCCCGACATTGCCGGCAGCCGGCGTGCCCGGTCTCGGGACCTGCGTGACAGATCGGTATCAGGACCTGCGTGACACATCCCTAACGCACCTGGGGATCGGACCTGACACACTCCTCCCGTGGCCGTAACGCAGCAACTGGCACGACTCTCGGCGGACCGGCTTGCCGCATGCCGCAGGTCGGTTGAGGAGTTGGACAAGCTCTGCTCGTTTGAGCTGCTTCCTTCGTCCGACCACCTGGACCTCGACTGGTCCCCGGGTCCCATCGTGCGAGCTTGCGAACTCGGCCAGGTGCCCCTTTCGAGCCTTACCGCCCTGCGACGTGCGTTCGACGGCGATGCGGAGATCAATCCGGCTTACCGCATGGAGCACTCAGTCACGGCACTCGAACCTGACGCCGTCGCAGACGTCGCAAGGTTGCTCAGCTACGTGGACCCGGAGGCGGCACTGGCCGCCGTACCGCTGGATCCTGCGGCCGCATCGGCGGCCCTCGGTATGCCCGAGTTCGACGGACATCCGCGGGCATACCTGCATCACCATCTCGCGGCGCTCCGCAACTTCTACGAGCACGCCGCCCGGCGCCGGCTCGCGGTCGCCCTCTGGTGGGACTGATCATCACAAGATTGCCTAGCCGGACGTGTCGCCCACGTCCCGAAACTGATCTGTCACGCAGGTCCTGCGACCGGGCATTGCCGGCAGCCGGCCTGTCCTCCGTCGGCTGATGCGCGACACTCGTCCGCCAACTGATCTGCGACACCTCAGCGCGCTGATCGCGGCAGTTCAGTCCGAGTCTCATCCCCTATGCTGACGCTCGACGTCGGCCGGGTTTCGTCAGCTCAAATCGTGGCGACCGGGAGGAAGGCGAGAGACTGGGACGAGGACATTGGCCAGCTTGGCAAGGGCGAGTCAGGACGCATGCGCTGCGGCGTTACGGCGCTACGGCTTCGTCGCCAAGCGCAGAGGTCTTCTCCTTCAGAGGGGTGTTTCTAGGGCAGCGTCGGGATGGCTGGGACTCAATCTCGCCACGTGGTCGCTACCTCAGGTCCTGCATATCAACCCCGTAGTCGGCGTCAGGCACGACGCCCTGGAAGCCGTCCTGGTCTCCACTGCCGGTTGGTCGGCTCCCGTAGCGTCCGTCAGCAGGCCCCTGGGTTACCTGATGCCGCAGAACACCTTCGTCCAGTGGGACTTCTCCGCGACTGGCGACCTGGCGGCGGTAGCGGAGGACCTCACTCTTGCAGTCGCGACCTATGGCCAGCCCTTCATCGACCACTGGTCGGACTGGAGCACATTCTCCCGTGAGGTCGCCAGTTCCGGTCTCCTCCTCGACAACGTCCGCTTCGTCATGTTGCCGGCTGTAGCCGCAGTCAACGGCGACTACGACCTTGCGGACCGACTGATCCGACAGGAACTCGAACGCACGGCAGGCGAGCAGGACGCCTACTCGAACGGATATCGCGACTTCGCCGAGAAGTTCCGCAGTACTGTCCTGACGCACTGATCTCGGCATGACAGGGCGTTGCCTCCGCGGCCATCCTGTCGCCGCTGGCTTGCTGGATCTGTCGCGCATCATCTGGCGGAGCTGCGTCGCACATCAGTTGTCGGGTCACATGCCGGCAGCCGGCCTGTCGTGTCACGGGACATGCCTGGCACTCGCGTCCCACCACATGCTTGACACCACGGGCTGGCAGCGTGTGAAGTCGGCCCGGCTTGTCGGTGCGACCCGGAGGTGATGCGTGGATCCCGGCCGACTGGGGACCTGGCGCGACGATCTGCGGAAGGCAGTCGCCTCCGCAGTGCTCGACTTCGAAGACCGCTACGGGTACCCGCCGGACGAGAACGTCGTCAGCGAGCCGGACACGATCGCTGCTGCGCGGCTCGCTGCTGCCCGTCGCGCAATCCCCGCCGACCTCGTAGACCTGTACGCGGCAGTCGGTGCCATCGACCTACCGGACATCGGTAACGGGTTCTTCCTGCACAGGGCCTCCGACGTGGCCCACACCCACGAGTCACGCGACCTCTGGCACGTACGTGGCCGCCACGACGCCGACGTTGTCGTCTTCGCCAGTGATGGTGGCGGCACCCAGTACGCGCTCGCCACGCCTGCCGGATCACCCGTCTACCGACTCCCACCGGACCTCGTCCTCGACGGCATCTACACCTCAGAAGACCCGCGCTTCGACATGGCTGCCCCAGACCTGTCTACCTTCCTCGACCGCTTGCTCCAGTCCGTGAGGATGTTCGCTGCATCGAGCACGCCGCCGAGCTTGTGATCGACCATCTAGTTCAAGCGTCAAGCATGTGGTGGGACTAGGCATGCCGGCAGCCGGCTGTCCGGCGCCGGTTGATGGTTGACACGGCGGCCTCGGCTGATCCTTGACGCTCGGCCCGTCACCGATCCTGCGACGATGATCCCCGTGTCGAGCAGCGAGGCAGACAACACCCGGACTTTGCGAGGGATCGGCTACTGGTGTGAGCCAGGCGCAGGGCACCGGCCCGAACCCGCGTTGTTCGTGGACCGCGAGGCCGATGCGGCGGCCCAGCGACGGGTGAGCGACTACCTGCGTGGTGGCACGTGGTTCGTGGCTACACCGGGCTACTCAGTGTGCCGGCTGTGCGGCACCCGCAACGGACCACAGAACTGACCGACGGCAGGTACTTCGTGTGGCCAGAAGGGCTCGCGCGCGACACTCGTCCGCCAACTGATCTGCGACACCTCAGCGGGCTGATCGCGGCAGAAACGGATGCTGCGCGATCTGGCCCGTTCGCTGCTGCCACGGCTGGTGGCAACCTGAGCGGGCACATGATCCAATGGCGCAGTGGAACTCACCAAGCAGTTCAGTGAGCAGCAATACGCTCGGGCGCTGGAGTCATGGGACTGGCTGGATCTCGCCGGCAAGGCTCCGCGGTTCACCTCACTGTTCGGCGATCTGTTCCTTGAGTCTGCCGACGGGGCGTGGTGGTTCCTCGACACCTTCGAAGGGCAGCTCGTACGGGGGTGGAACTCCCGTGCCGACCTAACCGCCGAACTGGACACCGAGGGTGGCCAGGACAGGTACCTCCTGGCCACCCTCGCCATGGCCGCATACCACCGGCGCGGGCTTCACCTGGACGCCAGCCAGATCTACGCCTACGCGCCACCGCCGATCGTCACGGGCAGTTTCGCCGTCGATCAAATCCAAGTGTTCGACTTCGTTGCGGTGGTCAATACCGCCGGCCAGCTCCACGAGCAGCTACGAAACAAGCCCAGCTAGGGGCTGGGGACCCGGCCCGTAGTGCCCGCCACGACGTTGGTCGCGGCAGCCAGCGGCGGGCGAGTTCACATCGGCATAGCAGACCTCGCGTCAGCGGCCGCCCCTAGCTTGCTGGATCTATCGCACATCACCTGGCGGAGCTGCGTTGCACATCAACTGTCGGATCACATGCTGTCCTCCGTCGACTGATGCGCGACACGCCTCCGCCAACTGATCTGCGACACCTCAGCGCGCTGATCGCGGCTACTTGTGCGTTACGCAGCCTTCAGGTCGTCAGTCGACGGCCACCACTACGACTTCCTCGCCCTCGCCGAACGGCGGCTCGAAGCTCTGGAGGTAGCGGTCCAGCAGTTCGTCGGAAATCGGAAAAGCGGCGTTGGCGTCGAAGCGCTCAGCTCGCGCATGGAGACGCTGCAGCAGCAGCGCCGGGTCGGCCTTGAGGTAGACCAGGCGCCACCAGCCCCCGGCTTGCTCGATCAGCTCCTTGTATGCCTGCCGGCGTGACCGTTGCCAGAAGCTGGAGTCGATGACGACGTCGCGACGCTGTGCGATCAGTGACAGCAGCCGCTCCCGCACAGCCCGCCTCGCGACTTCGGTGTGCACCTCGTACTGGTCGGGCTCGTAGTCGACGCCGTAGCGACCGAAGCGACGCCAGATCTCCTCATCGACGGAGAGGCGGACGTAACCTTTGGCCTCAAGGTCTTTGGCGTACGTCGTCTTGCCCGAGCCGGCCACCCCGCACATCAGGACCACCTCAGGCTGCCCAGGGAGCCCTGCTTCGTCCGCTCTCATGGACGCCAGGGTGGCGGACAGGCCGGGCGCTGTCACCCGCAATTCGGCTATGACAGGACGGTTTGTCGGTAGGTAACCTACCCGCCCCTAGCTCGCTGGAACCTGTCGCACATCACCTGGCAGATCTACATCGCACATCACCTGTCGGATCACAAGCCGGCAGCCGGCTCGCCGACGACGACATCGCGGTATCCCCGGCCGGCGCGCTGCTGATCCGCCGGTGCAGCCACCACCCGCCGGTGGCGACGAGCACGGCCGCGCCGGCGTACCCGGCTGCGAGCACGCCGACGGAGGCGCCGACCGGCGGCAGCGCCAGCGCGACGACCGTGCTGGCGAGGGCGAGCCGGAGGCGCTGTTTCGGCAGCCGGGCGGACGCGGCCAGTGGCAGGACGGCCCACAGCACATACCACGGCTGCACCACCGGGCCGCACACGAGCATGATGACGAAGAGCAGGCCGAGCCCGCGCACCGGTTCGGTCCGCTCGCGGTACACCAGCCACAGCACTCGGGCGGCGAGGACCGCGCCGGCCGCGGCGCCCACGGCCATGCCGATGAGGAACCCGGTCGCGCCGAGGTCCGCCCCGAACAGCGCACCGACACCGGCGATGAGGCCGCCGAGCTGGTTGGTAGGCGCCATCCAGCTGTGCACGCTGCTCGACGAGCTCAGCGCGGCGACCCAGCCGAACCCGAGTCCGGACAGCAGCGTGATCGCCATTGTCAGCGCGAAGGCGCCGACCGCGACGACGGAGGCGACCAGCGCCAGGCGTCCGAGCCGCCGGGCGATGTACACGGCCAGGCAGCACATTGCGCCGGCGGCGATGATCTTCACGTTGGCGGCGAGGACCAGCATCGCGAACCCCGCACCGATCCGCCACGCACCCGAGACCCCGCGGGTGGCCAGACCAGCGAGCCCGGCCTCGAGTCCGGCCAGGACCAGGCCGATCAAGACCGCGTCGTTGTGCGCGCCCGATACGAGGTGCCACAGCACAAGCGGGTTCAGCACGCCCAGCCAGACCGCGGCGGCCGGCGGGGTACCCACCCGCCGCGCGAGGCGGGGCAGCGCCCACGCGATCAGCACGACGCCGAGCACCGCGACGACCCGGTACACGAGCACGCTCGTCACCAGGTTCGAGCCGCCGACGCGGGCCAGACCGCTGGACAATGCCTCCCACGCCGGGCCGTACGGCGCGGGCGTGTGCAGCCAGTAGTGGCTGACGTGCAGCGTGATCGAGGACTCCGCGTCGAACACGTGGCCCGGGCCCAGCCGGTACGGCTCCCGCGTCGTCGCCGTTATGAGGCCCTGCGCCGTGTAGCTCCACACGTCGCCGCTGAACAGCGGTCGGCCGAGCGCCAGCGGCACGGCCCACGCGGCGGCCACCGCGTACAGCCGGCGGATCGGCAGCGTGCGCACGACCGTGCCGAGCGCCAGCCAGGCGCCGACGACCGTGACCATCACGGCCAGCCCGGTCGCGAGCACCGCCGCCGCCGGCAGCTGCGGCACAAACGTGACCACCGCCAGCACGGCCGTCCCGGCGAACCCGGCCCGGCAGGCGGCGTCGGCGCGCCGTCGCACGACCGCCCGGTGCTGCCGAGCGGTCGCCCCTGACGGATCGTGGCAGACCACCGGCGAACCGGTGCCGAGCTGTGGCAGATATCTCCGATGAACGCGGCGCCACCGTCGGCGCAGCTCCCCGTGTAACCGCATGCGACCAGTCAGTCAGCGTCGATGGGATACGACAATCCGGTGTCGCCCGGAGCCGCCCCGGAGATCGCGGGTAGCGCTCGCCCTCGGCTTCCCTCGCGGAGGGTCGCGATGAGGCCGTCGAACCACGAGTCGTCGGCTACGCCCCACGCCTGGCGTCCCTCGCGCGAGCGTCGAAGGCCGCTAAATCTAGCGAAGACGTCTAGGGTGGATCCTGCCGATCTTGGTGGGGCGAGACGGAACCTCGGACGTCTAGAGTGTCGATGTGACGACTGCCCGACCGCTCGACAGCGAGGAACTCGCGAGCACGGCTCCGGAGCGTGAGGTTCTGGAAGCCTTCATCGACGCGTACCGCGATGTAGTCATGGGCAAGGTCCGGGGGCTGTCGGAGGATGACGCCCGCCGGAGCCTGGTGCCCTCGCGCACCACGCTGATTGGCCTCGTCAAACACGTCGCCGCTGTCGAACGGAACTGGTTCCAGCACTGCCTCGAACAGCAGCCGCGTGAACAGATCAGTGGTAACTCGTTCGGTGACGACGCCAGTTGGCGGGTCGGCTCGGACGAGACGGTCGCAGACGTCATCGCGGAGTACGCCGCGGTCTGTGATCGATCGAGGCAGATCGCAGCCGGCTTCGCCCTCGACGACGCTGTGCCTCATCCCCGCCTGGGCAGGGTGTCACTGCGCTACATCTACGTGCACATGATCCGTGAGTTGGCACGGCACTGCGGCCAAGCCGACATCCTCCGGGAGCAGATCGACGGCATGACCGGCGACTGAGGTGCCTCCTTTGATCATGGAAGCCAGATGACAGCGGCGATGAGGACGAGGCTCGACCGGTGCAGGGATGCGCGTTTGGCGTAGCGGGTGGCCAGGTCACGCCATTGCTTGAGTCGGTTGAAGCAGCGTTCCACGACGTTGCGCTTGCGGTAGGTGGCCTTGTCGAAGGCGGGTGGTCGCCCGCCGGTGCTGCCCTTGGCGGCCCGGCGGACGACCTGGTCGGAGCGTTCGGGGATGACGTGCCGGATCCCGCGTTGCCGCAGTGCTCGGCGGGTGGAGTCGTGGGCGTATCCCTTGTCGGCGATCAGCACGTCGGGGCGTTTGCGGGGCCGTCCGGGTCCGGGCTCGTTGACGCGGATCGCGTCGAGCAGGGCGAGGAGTTGGGGGTTGTCGCCGGCCTGGCCTGGGGTGAGCAGGATCGACAGCGGCCGGCCGCGTCCGTCGACCGCGAGGTGGATCTTCGTGCTCAGTCCGCCGCGGGATCGGCCGATGGCCTCGCCATCTTGCGCACCAGGCGTCGCCGGACTTGCCGGGGAGCTCCCTTTTTGCGGGCGCCAGCAGCATGCTGGTGCGCCCGCACGACCGACGAGTCAATGCTGATCGTCCACTGCACCGGTATGCCCTCGTCATGCACCTGCGCCGCGATGAGGATCCGATCCCACGTCCCGTCGGCGGTCCACCGACGCAGCCGCTCGTGGCAGGTCTTCCACGACCCGAAGCGTTCCGGCAGGTCACGCCACGGCGCACCCGTACGCAGCTTCCACAGAATCCCGTTGATGACCTGACGGTGATCCCGCCACCGCCCCCGCGCACCGCCCGGCTCCGGAAGCAACGGCGCAATCACCGCCCACGCCTGGTCGGTCAACTCACCACGACGCACCACCGACACATCGTCAACGACCAACCACTACAAGATCCGCAGGGCACGCCTAGCCTCGATGGGCAGGCTCAGCCGCCATGACACGGGTTGCTGCCGGGGACGTCTTTCGCAACGGCTCGACCCCAACCAGGGAGACGCCGAGCCATTCGGTCACAGCGGTGACGGGTCGTCGCGCAGCCGGCTGTAGAGCCACCCGTCACGCCAGGCGCCGGCCCGGAACTCGCAGGCCCGCAAGACCCCCTCCAACTGGAAGCCGGCCTTCTCCAGCGACCGCTGCTCGGCGGCGTTCTCGGCATGGGTGCTGGCCTGAATGCGCTGCGCCGGGGTGTGGCTGAACAGGTAGTCGCAGAGCAGCGCCTGGGCCCGCCAGCCGAGACCCCGGCCGCGCCACTCAGGCAGCAGCACGATGCCGATCTCCCAGTACGGTGCCCGCCCGCCGCCCTGGCGCTGCAGGTAGCTGAGGTAGCCCGCCGGGACGTCCGGGGGCTCGACCTGGACGATCAGACCGCCGACCTGCTCGCCCAGATAGCCGTCCTCGGCGAAGCGGCGGGCCGGCGCAGCGGCGTCCCGGAAGCCGGCCCAGTCGAGCCCGATCAGCCCGGGTTCGACCGCGAACCGGCGCAACATCACCAGATCATCCTCGGCCACCGGACGCAGTCGTACGGTCGAGCCGGACGCCTCGTGCACGACGCCGACCAGCGGATGGGAACTGTCCATCCTCCGCACCGTAGTGACGGACCGGGCCGCCCGCTGCCCCGGGCCGGCGGCCGTCAGGCGGTGGCGCAGCGTTCCCGCAGGGTGACCACGCCAGGGCCAGTGAACTCGTCGCAGTACCCGGCGCAGCCGGCCATTGCCATGGTCAGCGCCAGCACGCTGGCGCTGACCACCGTGCCGGTCGCGCCGGCAACGGGCCCGTCCGTCGCCGCCACCCGCAGCCCCTTGATGACGCGGCACCCGGCCCAGTCGTCGGCGAGGGCGGCTCGCTCGGTATGCGTGAGCGCCTACAGTGCTTCGCGGGACGGAGCAGCGTCCTCGATCACAAGCACACCGCCCATATCGCCCTGCCCACCGGTCAAGATCGGCAGGACAGGCCCCAACCCAGGTCCGGCTCAGGATCGCTTAGCCGATTAGAGACGCTGGGAGCGACGTCGAGCGCATACGGCCTCCGGTGATCAGCAGGCCAGCGCCTCGCGAACTACGCGCAGCGGAACGTCGATCTGATGTCGGCGGCCCCCAACGAACTGTCCGCACGTCGGACGGGTCAGATCGTCATCTGGCAGGCACATGTCGAACGGAGCCATCCCAGAACCCACATCGGTGCGAACGGCTGAAGTCCGTCGGGGCAATGCCCGATGGGCCTGCGGCCAGCGAAAGTAGCCGCCCGTCGGCCCGGTATCCGGACCAGTGCGGCAGGCCCGCTCCATTGGGGTCGCCGGTGGCGGCGAAGTTGGACCAGTAGGCGATCATCTCGCTCGAGAGCCGCTGCTGCCGTTCGCTGAGGGTCGGCGAGCCGCCAGGCCCGTTGAACACCCCGTCGAACAGGTACGGAAGTTCGCTCCCGTGGCCGACGCCGATCGGGAAACCGCCGAATATCTGGCCGCTGTCCTCGGCGAACTCGTAGGCGTAGACGGGGGCACGCCTCGACGCCGCCAGGTCGGCCGGTAGCACCGTGCAACCACCGAACTTCCGTCCCCAGTCGGTGAGCACGGTAGCGAGAGCGACGCCCGGGCTGGGGTAGGCGCTTGCCGGGTACCGGGCAAGTACCTCGGCCGCGTCGCCACCGAACACCTCGGCGAGGATGCCCGGGTACTGGTCGGCGGTCACCGGGTTGCCGTGGATGTCGTAGTTGACCGCGACGAAGGGGCGCATCTCGTCACGCGTGCTGCCCTGTATCAGCGGTACGCGGGCAGCCAGCCCCCGCCGCATCGCCTCCAGCGGCTGGTAAGGCAGTATCGGCGTCCCGGCCACGGGCAGCCAGGGCAGGTCGGCGATGCGGGCGGTGGCGGTGAATACCCGGTCGCCGCCGATGCCGACCAGCCGGCTGGCCGGTACGCCGCGCAGGCAGGCCGGTACGTCGGCTGTTGCCGCGCACCCGAGGTCGTCGGCCAGCCGGGTACCTCGGGACTGGGCCACCGGCCGGGTCACGAGGGGGTTGCCGCAGGGGCCGCTTTGCACGATCGCCTTCTGGAACAGGCCGGCCGCCGACGGCGATGCCAGCTGGGTGCAGGTGCTGTACGCGCCGGCCGACTGGCCGAAGAGGGTGATGTTGTGGGGGTCGCCGCCGAACCGGGTGATGTTGCGCCCCACCCAGCGCAGCGCGGCCTGCTGGTCGGCGATGCCGAAGTTCCCGGCGGCAGGTTCGGTCGCGGCGAGCGCCGGGTGATCGAGGAAGCCGAGCGCGCCGAGCCGGTAGTTGACGGTCACCACCACCACGACATGCCCGGAGACCGCGAGCCGGGTCGGGTCGTAGTCGCTGCCGGACCCCGACACGAAGCCACCGCCGGGTAGCCACACCATGACCGGCAGCCGCCGGGCGTCCCTGCCTGCCGGTGTGGTGACGTTCAGGTACAGGCAGTCCTCGCTGCCGACGACCGCGGACCCGGTCGGTCCTCCCATCTGCGGGCAGGAATTGCCAGGCCGGGTCGCGTCACGGACCGACGGCCACGGTTGTGGCGGCAGCGGCGCCCGCCAGCGCCGGTCACCAACCGGTGGTGCGGCGTAAGGGATACCGGCGAACGTCCGATGGTCGCTGGCGACCGTGCCACGTAGCGCGCCCGATTCGGTGCTGACGACCGCCGGGTCCGACGACGCGCCGGCGGCTCCGATGGGTGCCCCGAGCGCTGCCGCGACGGCCGCCAGCGCGGCGGTGATGTAAACAAGTCTCATGGCCACGACGCTATGAACCATCTGCCGGTGTTCCATCAGCACCACAGCGACACCTTGACTACGTCGACGCGCGTACCCCGGCTACCACCACCGGGCCGAGCGACGGCATGTTTGGGCTACCCGGCACAAGGTGACCGTCCGGTTGCTGCCGACGACACGCTTCATCCCGATGCCGCTGCCGTGGCGGGAAGACTACTCGGGTGGCTGCCAGTCGAGGATCGGCGCGAGCCCTCGGGCGATGACTGATGCGGGTATGGCGTTCATGCCCCACGCGGCCGCCCTGGCGATCAGCGGCGGCGCCTGGTAGAGCCGACCGGCGCTGCGGGATCGGCGGGCGATGTCCGTGGTGCGACCGAGTCGGGCCTCAGTGTAGGCAGGCAGCGCAGCGCGTACGGGTTGGGTGCCCGATCCGACGACGGCAGCGAGCACCACGGCGTCTTCGATGGCCTGACAGCCGCCTTGACCGAGATCCGGAGTCATGGCGTGCGCTGCGTCACCGAGCACGGCGACGCAGCCGACGTGCATCGCCGGCAGCGGCTGCGCGAGCTCGTGAATGTCGGTACGAATAACCGCCTCCGGCGAGATCGACGCGAGAATGGTGGGAATCGGGTCGTGCCATGCGCCGAAGCGCCGGATCAGTTCGGCGCGCTCGTCCGGGCTGCGCACGCCGGCCGGGGCGTTCGCCGTGGCGTAGCAGTACACCCGGTCGTCCGCCAGTGGGAGGACAGCGAAGCGCTCTCCCCGCCGGCCCCACGTTTCGGCGGGTTCCAGCGGGCCGGTGGGTCGCTCCGCGACCATCCGCCAACTGGTGTAGCCGGCGTACCGGTGCCCAGGATGCCCGGGGAACAACTCGTGCCGCAGCTGTGAACGCAGCCCATCGGCGAGCACGACGAGGTCGGCGGTCAGCTCTCCGTCCGTGGTCGACACGGCCGCCGGCCCGGCCTCGGCCTGAAGGATCGCCGTTGCCCGCACGCCCGGGCGCAGCGCTTCAACAGGCAGGAGGTCGACCAGTGCGGTGATCAGCTCGGCGCGATGCCTCAGAACCAAGGGCCGGCCATAGCGACGGGTGATCTCGTCGGCGATATCGGAGCGGGCGATCCACCGGCCGTCCGGGCGGCGTACCCCGCTGCGTCCGCCGATCACGCCACCGGCCTGGAACCACTCGCCGAGACCCAGCCGGTCCAGCGCACGAAGCGCGTTGGGCCACAGACTGATGCCCGCGCCGGCGCCCGAGACCACCGGTTGCCGCTCCAGAACGGTTACGGCCCACCCGCGCTGAACCAACGCCGCCGCTGCGCTCAGGCCGCCTACCCCGGCCCCGACCACAACCGCGTGCTGCTCAACCATGCTGTCCCCTCGACTCGGCAACGACTCTATGTAGGAATTGACAAGGCCGTGGACTGTTCGGCGGTGGAAGGAGTGTCAACGATCGAGGCCGCGGCTCCCTGCTGGCCTGATCGACTCGGTTGGTCATCTATGGCCTACCCGACCCCGCCCGGGACCAGCAGCTGGGCCCGGGCTCGAAACCCATTGTGGCCATGCTGCCCATTGGACGGCTGTCGCCCATCCCACCCCGAGCGGCAGCTGGCCTACGCGGCCGAACTTACGGTCGCACGGTGAGCGACCTACCCGCCAAGGAGGGACGCTGACGGCCGACTCGACCAAACCCGATTGGTAGGCGAAAACGACGAGCGCTTCACGGCGTACAGCCGTCACCGTTCCTACGCCGGCGGGCGTAGGCGACTGGTCGCCTCTCGGAGGATGCCGGCGCGGCCGGCACGCGGCAGCATCGCTGAGACAGTCGACAAGCCCGCCGCCGCAAGGAGTTCCCGTCATGTCCGATCGTCTGTTCCGCTTCGGCGTCGTCGCCGGGCTCGCACCGACCGCGCAGGCGTGGGCGGCGACGGCCCGCCGTGCCGAGACTCTCGGGTACGCCACCTTCCTGATCCCCGACACCCAGGCGACGCTCTCCGTTACCTGTCAGTGCGCTTTAGCGACTGATCGGTATGTCCCGCCTTGCGGTGGGACGGTCCCGGTCTTACCCGCCTGAGCGGGGCCGGGTTGACGCTTCACGGCCACCGGCCCGCCGGGGCGGGTCTTATGGTCGGCTCCACGTCCTGCCACCGGGCCACTCCCGGCGGTGGTGATGGTGACCTCATCCGCGAGCGCGGCGAGGTTACGCGCGGCGTTCACATCCCGATCAAGGACCAAACCGCAAGAATCGCAGATGTAGGTTCGGACACGCAGCGGCAGCTTGGCTTTCACTACGCCGCAGCCCGAACAGGTTTTGCTGGAGGGATACCAGCGGTCGGCGACGATCCGCCGGCCACCGTTCCACGAGGTCTTATAGCCCACCTGTCGGCGGATCTCGGCGAAGCCGGCATCCGCGACCTGCCGGGCCAACCGCCGGTTAGCCAGCATGCCGGCCACGTGGAGGTCTTCGACCACGATCGTGCCGTACTCGCGGGCCAGCCCGGTAGTCAGCTTGTGCAGGCCGTCACGACGCAAATTCGCTACCCGCGCATGCGCGCGAGCGACCTGCCGGCGGGCGCGTTCCCACCGATTCGACGGCCGCCGACCGGTGCGCCGATCCGGCCCGACACGCCGGGACATCCGCCGGGACAGCCGCCGCATCCGCTGCGCCGCCTCGTCCAGATGCCGCGGGTTGGGCACCATCTCCCCGGTGGACAACACCGCCAAATGGGTGATCCCCACATCGACACCGACCACCGCCTGCGGGCGCGTCGGGATGCGCTCGACCCGCTCGACTTCGACGCAGAACGCGACATGCCACCGCCCGCCGTCCCGACGCACCGTCGCCGACAGGATCCGAGCCGTGCCCGCCTCCAAGCGGCGGGCGAGCTTGCGGGTCGACTCGTGGGTCTTCAGCCGACCCAACCGAGGCAGCACCACATGCTTACGGTCCGGCTCCACCCGGATCGCACCCGTGGTGAACCGAACACTCGGCGTGCTACGGCGGCGGGACTTGAACCGCGGAAAACCCACCCGCCGACCAGCCCGCTTGCCCGCCCTAGAGTCAGACCAGTTCTTCAACCCGCGGGCCAGGTTGTCCAGGCCGGTATTGAACGCCTCCTTGGAGCACTCCGGCCACCACGGCGCCACATCCGACTTCGCCTGGTTCCACGCCTTGCGCAACGCGGCGAGATTCCACCCGAGGGCCGGAGTCAGCAGTTCCTCAGGCGTGCCGTAGGAGCGTTCCGCGGCGCGCTGGCCCATGACCGCCTTCACCGTTGCCAGCGCCCAGTTGTACGCCACACGCGCCGCACCAGCATGCGCCAGCACCGCACACTCCTGAGCCGGCGTCAGGTCCAGAGCGAACCGATAGGCCTGCATCGCCTTCACGACGGCGGATCCTGCGTGATGGCGACCCCGACCGCCCGGCGCGCCCGATCCGCCGCACCCCGACGACCGTAAAGACGCGCACACAACGAAGTCAACATCTCCGTGACGCCCCCGACCAGGTCGTCGTCGACCTCCGCCGGGTCGACCACCAACAGCTTGCGGCCCTGCGCCGCCAGCGCCGCCTCGACGTACTCGGCACCGAAGCGGTCGAACCTGTCGCAATGTTCCACGACGATGGTCGTGACCGTCGGATCGCGCAGCAGGGCGAGGAACTTCCTACGCTGCCCGTCCAGCGCGGATCCAACCTCGGTCACCACCTACGACACCCGCAGGTTCTGCCCGGTCGCCCACGTCACGACCCGAGCGGACCTGCCGGTCAAGGTCAGCGCGCTGGCCGGCGGACGACACCCGGGCATACACCACCACCCGCTCGACGCCAGCCGAGGCAGCAGGCAGCGGCTCGCCCACCATGATCAGCCGACCCAGCCGGTAAGTAGGAACGGGCAGCGTCCCAGCCCCGTACTGCCGCCGCGCCGTGACGTAGGCAATGCCCTGAGACGCCGCCCACTCCTTCAAATTCACCCGAACATCATAGAAGCACCTAACAACGCTCAAGACCACTCACTCGCGAGCAGTTGTTAACCCCTTTCCGGCGCTTGCGACGGCGGCGACTGCGACGAGTTCATTGCGGGTCGGCACGTGCGTCCTGAGCGCGCCCAACCGGACGCCCGCCGCGGTGGCCTGGGAGTCGGCCAGCCTTGGCCTGCTCTCCGGCGGCCGCTTCGAGCTCGGCCTCGGTGCGGGGCGACCCGCCGCACAGCACGACGCCGCCCGGCTGGGTGTGCGGTTCGGCACTCCGGGAGAGCGGG
This sequence comes from Micromonospora sp. NPDC003776, assembly GCF_053605645.1. Lineage (NCBI taxonomy): Bacteria > Bacillati > Actinomycetota > Actinomycetes > Micromonosporales > Micromonosporaceae > Micromonospora > Micromonospora sp. NPDC003776. The sequence continues at coordinate 1,997 of NZ_JBSGJR010000011.1, read as the reverse complement.
TGCAGCGCCTCGCCGACACCATCCACGCGGTGAAGGACTGCGGGCAACCGAGCGACGGTGCACACGTGCGGCCGGTTCAGCAGCCGCACCCGCCGATCCTGGTCGCCGGGCGCGGTACACAGGTGCTGCAGCTGGCCGCCCAGCAGGCGGACATCGTCGCGCTGGGTTTACCGCCACAGACCCCAGAGGAGCAGCTTGCGGCGAAGGTCGACGAGCTGCGCGACCTTGCCGGAGCCCGCTTCGACGACCTGGAGCTGGCCCTGAACGTGGCGGCGGTCGCCGGCGAGCTTGAGGACCTGCCCGGCAACGGCTGGCTCGCCCGTCAGGTCGGCGGTGATCCTCGCGTTATGGCAGCGATCGGCGGGACGGCTTTTCTCGTCGGTAAGCCCGCGCAGGTCGCCGACACTCTGCGCCGACGTCGCGACACGCTCGGGATCTCCTACCTCACCGTGAGCGCGATGTTCCTCGAACAGCTCGCGCCGGTGGTGGAACAGCTCGCCGGTACCTGACCTCACTGCCCTGCGCTGGGACGGACGCTGCGAATCCGGCCCCACGGCTTGAACACGGCCAACACCACAGCGACAAGCAGGGCGGCAGGTGACACGATCGGCGGATAGATCATGTTGCCCACCGAAGCGGTTACCAGGTGCCCGGCGGCAAGCTGCCGGCCCAGCTCGTTCAACCCGGACAGGCCCGGCCGCAACGCCAGCGGAACGAGCCCCGTGAGCAGAACGTTCAACGCCAGCTTCGTGGCGACCCACCAGTACCGCACCAGGCCGTACTTGCTACCGAGTCCGAGCACGACACCGCTGGCGAGGCAGATGATGCCCGCGGTGAACAGCGGCCACACCGCGAAGAGCGCAAGTGCCTGGTAACACACGGCCCGGGTACCGGTGTCGTGGTTGAACACCGCCGTGAAGATGACCACCGCCATAGCGACGTCGACACCGAGCCACGCACCGGCGGACGCGATGTGGACCACCAGGACGCCTTTGCGGGTTCGCGCGCCCAACCTGAGCAGCAGCGCGTCGTCTCGTGAAACGCTCATCGTGAGGAAACCATCATTCTGATCGGCGGATGGCTGCCTGCTGTGCGCCATCTCGTGGTAACCGTCCATGACCGCCCAAATTTTGTGGGCGGTGCGGCGTCCGGTCGTCCGCTCGCAAGCTGATTCCGCTGTACGTCAGCCGACGTAGCCGCGACGGCCCGCCTACCCGGCCATCCGTAGGCCGTACGCCGCCACAGTCCGGGCAGCTCCACCGAACACCTACCGCAGCAAGGAGCCCCACCACCTGATCGGAAACCAACCTTCGGCGTCGCCGCCGGGCGTAGGTCCCCGCGGTGACGTAATCGATTCGACGTAGCCGTCAATACGTTCGAACGCGGACGCGCGTCCGGCCGCTGGCTACCTACCGTGTGGCCGACGACTACGACCATGACAAGGAGTGCGCCATGCGCAAGGTATACGTCGGACTCAGCGCCCTGTTGCTGCTCGCCGTCCTCGCACAGTTCTACTTCGCCGCGGTGGGCGCCTTCGCCAAGCCACAGCACGACGACTCGTTCGCCCTGCACGACATCACCGGCACGATGGTCATCCCGTTGCTGTCGCTGCTGGCCACCGTCGCCGCGGCCGTGGCCCGGGCACCCGGCAAGCTGATCGGACTGTCGATCCTGCCGCTCGGCCTTGTGGTCGTCCAGATCCTGATCGTCACCCTCGGGCGTGCCGTCAGCGGCGGCGAGGACACCACCACGCCCGCGGGGTTGGCCATCCTCGGCCTCCACGCGGTCAACGGGCTGGCCATCATGGCCGTCGCGGGCCTCGTGTTCCGCCGGGCCCGACTGCTGGCCGCCGCCGCGCCCGCGACCAAGCCAGCCAGCGTGACCCGGCCCGCCGCCACCCCGTCAGCATGACCACCGGACTGCTGCTCGTACTGGACCTGGCCGCCGGTGCCATGGCCACGGCCGCGTGGCTGGGTGCCGGCGCGACGGCCGCGGCC
>NZ_JBSGJR010000010.1:0-38551 GCF_053605645.1 Micromonospora sp. NPDC003776 | reverse complement strand
CGGCCGGGTCAGGCCCGCAGCCACCGCCGCAGCTTGCGCCGGCGCGCCCGGTCCACCGCCCGCGGCAGCCCGGCCAGGGTGCGGTCGGCGGCGGCCGCCTGGCGGGCGTGCAGCAGACCGTAGGTGAACGTGTTCTCCCCGCCGGCGTAGCCGCGCAGCGCCTGTTCGCGCAGGACCGCGCGGGTCACCACCGAGTCCTGGTGCGCGCCGAGCAGGTCCTGCAACTCCTTGAGCCGCTCGACCAGCTTCCCGGCCCGCTTCCCGACGGCCGGTTCCCGCAGCTCCACCGCGTACCGGGCCCGCTTGTACGCCTTCCGCGCCTCGTGCAGCGCCGCCTCGCCGGACCCGGCGCTCCGCGCCCGGTCCAGCCGGTCGTCGGCCCGGTGCAGCGCCCGGCGTACCCGGCGGTCCACCCAGCGCTCGTCCACGGCCCGCGCCGTCGGCCCCTCCACCAGCGCGTCGAGCCGGCGCAGCAGGTCGGCGTACCGGTCGGCGGCGAGCGCCGCCCGCAGCTCGTCGATGGCGGTGGCCAGGTCGGCGGCGAACCGTTCGGCGAACCGCGCGGCGACCGGGCCGAGCACCAGCTCGTCCGGTTCCGCCCGGACCGCCCCGGCGAGCCGGGCGGCCATCACCTGGGTGTCCCGCACCGGGCCGAGGCGGCCGCCCAGCCAGCTCAGCTCCGCCCGCACCGCCTCGCTCACCTGCCGGTCCCACAGCCCGCGGAACGTGCGCAGGGTGGAGCGGAGTCGGCGCACGGCGACCCGCATGTCGTGCACGGCGTCCTCGTCGCCGCCCCACGCGCCCGGGTGGTTGCCGATCAGCGCGTCCCGCTGCGCGGCCAGGTAGTCCAGGACGGGGGCGGCGCCGGGGTCGGCGGGGGCCGGGCGGGCCGCGGTGAGCCGGCCGCCGAGGGCGCGCTGCGACTTGGAGACCGGCACCGGCCGGGCGCCGGCCTCCCGCAGCCGGGCGTCCACCGCGTCGAGCAGCGCCTCGTCCCCGTCGACCAGCTCGACCTCGAGCTCGTGCCAGGCCTGCCGTTCGCCGCTGACCAGGTCGTGCGCCTCGACGCTGTCCTCGGCGACCTCGGCGAGGATCCGGCCCGCGTCGTCGAGGAGGCGGCGCTCCCGGCGGCGGGTGACGATCCGCGCGGCCGGCGCGACCGCCCGGCCCCGGGACGCGGCCCGGAAGAGCGCGGCCAGCGCGGCCGGTGGCCCGCTGTCGTCCGGCCCGGCGGGGAACTGGTACTCGGTGCGGGCGCCGCCGGTCGCCCCGACCTTGAGGTGCCAGCCGGCGTCGTGCCCCCCGGTACGCCGGCGCAGCGCGAACCCGCTGCGGGCCAGCCGGAGGTCCGGGGTGTCCAGGTAGACCGCGTCCAGGTTGTGGGTGGTGGCGTCGGACATCGTCACGACGCCACCGCACCCCGTCAGGTCGGGCAGCCGGAACCCCTCGTCGCCGGAGTACTTCCGTTCGCGTTCCACGACGGTCGCCATGGCGCCTCCCGTACCCGGCTCCGGCACCGGGGAATCGACCTCAGGTCAGTTCAGCCGCTCGAGCACCATCGCCATGCCCTGGCCGCCGCCGACACACATCGTCTCCAGACCGATGGTCTTGTCGTGCCACTCCAGCGCGTTGAGCAGGGTGCCGGTGATCCGGGCGCCGGTCATGCCGAACGGGTGGCCGACGGCGATCGCGCCGCCCATCACGTTCAGCTTCTCCTCCGGGATGCCCAGCTGGCGGTACGACGGGATCACCTGCGCGGCGAACGCCTCGTTGATCTCCACCAGGTCGACGTCGTCGATGGTCATGCCGGCCCGCTTGAGCGCCTGCCGGGACGCCTCGACCGGGCCCAGGCCCATGATCTCCGGCGACAGGGCGGTGACGCCGGTGGAGACGATCCGGGCCAGCGGGGTGAGGCCGAGCTCCCCCGCCCGCTGGGCGCTCATGATCACCACGGCGGCCGCGCCGTCGTTGAGCGGGCAGCAGTTGCCGGCGGTGATCCGGCCGTCCGGGCGGAACACCGGCTTCAGGCCGGCGACCCCCTCCAGGGTGACCCCCGGGCGCGGGCCGTCGTCGGTGCTCACCACCGTGCCGTCCGGCGTGGTGACCGGGGTGATCTCGCGGGCCCAGAAGCCGTCCGCGATCGCCTTCTCGGCCCGGTTCTGGCTGCGGACGCCGAAGGCGTCCATGTCCTCGCGGGTGACGTCGTACGCCTGGGCGAGGTTCTCCGCGGTCTGCCCCATGGCCAGGTAGATGTCGGGCAGCTGGCCCGCCTCGCGCGGGTCGGTCCACACCTCGGCGCCGCCCCGGGCGCGGGCGGCGGAGCGCTCGCGCGCCTCGGCGAAGCGCGGGTTCTCCCAGCCGCCGCCGACCAGCGCCTGCCCCTCCGGGGGCAGGGCGTCCGAATTGCCCCGGGCGTACCGGGAGACGGTCTCGACGCCGGCGGAGATGAAGACGTCGCCCTCGCCGGCCCGGATGGCGTGCATCGCCATCCGGGTGGTCTGCAGCGAGGAGGCGCAGTATCGGGTCAGCGTGGCGCCGGGCAGGCCATCCAGGCCCAGCAGGGTCGCGACCACCCGGGCCATGTTGAAGCCCTGCTCACCGCCGGGCAGACCGCAGCCCAGGTAGAGGTCCTCGATCGTGGTGGGGTCCAGCGCGGGCACCTTGTCGAGAGCGGCCTGGACGATGGTGGCGGCCAGGTCGTCCGGGCGGACGTCCCGCAGGGAACCCTTGGCCGCGCGGCCGATGGGGGACCGGGCGGTGGCGACGATGACGGCGTCGCGGGGCGACTGAATCGGCATGAACCAACGTTAACCCGCGGGTAACTTGGCGCGGAAGCTCGCCGGCGGGCGGGAAATGTCACCCCGCCCGGGCGGCTCAGTGGTGCCGGGAGGCGACCGTCGCCGCCGTCTCGACCGCCGGCAGCAGGGCGTGCGCCCAGACCCGGTAGCCGTCGGCGGAAGGGTGGTAGCCGTCGTGGCAGAGCGTCCCGGCGTCCGCCCGGAACACCGGGCCGGTCTCGGTGCCCAGGTCCACCACGGTGCCGCCGGCGTCCAGCACGGCCGCCGTCTGCGCGCGGGCGATCCGCCGGCCGGACCAGGCGAGCACCTGCCGCAGCGGGGCGGCGACCGCCCGGACCGCGCCGAGGTCAGGGCAGGTGGCCACGACCACCTCGACGTGCGCCTCGCGCAGCCGGCGCACGGCCGAGCCCAGGTACGCCGCCGCGTCGGCCGGCCGGGTCAGCGCGGTGGCGTCGTTCGCCCCGATCAGCACCACCGCCACGTCGGGCCGCTCGCCGAGCAGCGCCCGGGCCACCTGGGTGGCCAGGTCGGTGGAACGGGAACCGGAGACCCCGACGCTGGACAGGTGCACCCGCCGGGCGGGCGGTCCCTCCGCGAGCAGCTGGGCCAGCTGGCCGCCGATCGTGTCCTCGAAGCGGGCCACCCCGACGCCGAGCGCCGAGGAGTCGCCGAGCAGCACCAGCCGCAGCGGCGCGGCGCCCGTACGGCCCACCGTGGCGCGGAGCGCCAGGCCCAGCTCGGGCTGGGCGTACTCGCGGTTGCGGGCCGCGATGGCCTGGCCGGCGAGGACCGCTGCCCCGCCCACCGTGCCGGCGACCAGGGAGAGGGCCGCGGCCCGACCCAGTCGGGTGACAAGCTCGTTACGTTGCGTCATGACGACACCTCCCCAGTCCGGCGGTGCGGACCGGTCCGCTCGCGGCTCCGGCGGTTGCCGTTCCCGCAACGACCTCGAACATGAGCGTGGCCCGCGTTGTGCCTGCTGATGATGCCCCGCCAGGCCCGCTCATGCCAGCCCCTCCAGCGTCGGCGACTCGGTGGAGGCGGCGGACTGCGGCACCGCACCGACGCCGAAGAAGGCCCGCCGCCGAAGCTGCGCCCACCGGCCGCCCGGGCCGCGGTCGCGCCCCTGGACCTGCGCGCCGCTGACCTCGGTGCCGGCGTGCCGGGCCGCCTCGTGGGCCGCCTCCGGGAGCGACCGGACACCCTCCCCGCCGCCGAGCGGCGCCCGGCGGGCCGCACCGACGCCCAGCGCGGAGAGCACCGTGGGCAGCAGCGCCGCCGCGGCGACCGCGTACCCCTCCGCGGAGGGGTGGAACCGGTCCCAGGCGAACATCCGGGCCGGCTCGGCGGCGAACCGGGGACCGAGCAGGTCGCCGAGGGAGACGGTCCAGCCGCCCGCCTCGACCACCGCCACCGTCTGGGCGGCCGCGAGCTGCCGGCTCCAGCGGCGGGCCAGCCAGCGCAGCGGCGGCTGGATCGGGCGGATCGCGCCGAGGTCGGGGCAGGTGCCAACGACCACCTCGCATCCCGCCGCGCGCAGCGTGCGGACCGCGTCGACCAGATAACGCACGGCCACCGACGGCGGGGTGCGGTTGGTGACGTCGTTGCCGCCGATCAGCACGACCGCGATGTCGGGCGCGACCTCCAGGGCCGACTCGACCTGTGGCTTGAGCCCGGCCGACAGGGCGCCGACCACGGCGAAGCGGTGCAGCCGGACCGGCCGGTGCAGCCGGCGCGACAGCCCGGTGGCCAGCAGCGCGCCCGGGGTCTCCCGGCGGCGGTGCACGCCGTAGCCGGCGGCCGAGGAATCGCCGAGGATGACCATGGTGACCGGCGGGCCGGGAAGCTTGGCTCCGTACACCCCGTCACAGCGCGGCGGGGGCGCCTCGGCCATCGGGATGGTGCGCCGCGCCTGCCGGGCCTGGCCGAGCAGGACCCCACCCGTCGCGACGGTGGCCGCCACGGTGGCGCCCGTGCCGATCGCCGCCAGGCGGGCGATCCGCCGAGCGCGTTGCCAGCCGGCCGGTACGACGGAACCAGCGTCCCCCATGAAGTCGACAGTATCGCGGCACCACGACACCCGCTCTCCCCGTGATCAGGAGGCTGGGCGGCGACCGTTCCGGGTACCTGTTCCGGTAGGCGGGGCGGACTTGCGCCGGCACCGCACGCTGGTCGAGCGGAAAGGGGCGGACAGATGGGGAAGACGTTGAAGCGGAGCGCGGCCTTCGCGGCGCTGGCCCGGGCGCTGGCCACGGGCGCCCGGGGCGGGCCGTCGCTGGGTGCCCGGGTGGCGGCGCTGCCGAGGATGATCCGGGCGACCGCCAAGGGGGAGTACGACGGCGGCCTGCGGCTGGCGCTGATGACCGCCGCGACGGCGTACATCGTCTCGCCGATCGACCTGCTGCCGGAGATCCCGCTGGCCATCTTCGGCCTGGCCGACGACGCGGTGATGGTGACCTGGCTGGCCGGCAGCGTGCTCGCCGAGACCGAGCGGTTCCTGGAGTGGGAGGCGCGTCGCAGCTCCGTCATCCCTGGACATGTGGTGCCCTGACGCCCCGTACCCTGGGCGACGAACAGCAGTCTTCCCGGCCGCCGTCGGCGGCGGCGCAACGAAGGGCACAACGAGGTGCAGTACTACGACAACGTCGTCGAGCTGATCGGCAACACCCCGCTGGTACGCCTGCGCAACGTCACCGAGGGCATCCAGGCGACCGTGCTGGCCAAGGTGGAGTACGTCAACCCGGGCGGTTCGGTGAAGGACCGGATCGCGCTGCGGATGGTCGAGGACGCCGAGCAGGCGGGAATCCTCAAGCCCAGCGGCACGATCGTCGAGCCGACCAGCGGCAACACCGGCGTCGGCCTGGCCCTGGTGGCGCAGCTCAAGGGCTACAAGTGCGTCTTCGTCTGCCCCGACAAGGTCAGCCAGGACAAGCAGGACGTGCTGCGGGCGTACGGCGCCGAGGTGGTGGTCTGCCCGACCGCCGTGGCCCCGGAGGACCCGCGCTCCTACTACAACGTCTCCGACCGGCTGGCCCGGGAGATCCCCGGCGCCTGGAAGCCCAACCAGTACAGCAACCCGGCCAACCCGCGCTCGCACTACGAGACCACCGGCCCGGAGATCTGGCAGCAGACCGAGGGGCGGATCACCCACTTCGTCGCGGGTGTCGGCACCGGTGGCACCATCTCCGGCATCGGCCGCTACCTGAAGGAGGCCTCCGAGGGGCGGGTCAAGGTCGTCGGCGCGGACCCCGAGGGCTCGGTGTACTCCGGCGGCACCGGCCGGCCGTACCTGGTCGAGGGCGTCGGTGAGGACTTCTGGCCGGAGACCTACGACCGGAACATCGCCGACGAGATCGTCGAGGTGTCGGACAAGCAGTCCTTCGAGATGACCCGGCGGCTGGCCCGCGAGGAGGGGCTGCTGGTCGGTGGCTCCTGCGGGATGGCCGTGGTGGCCGCCCTGGAGGTGGCCCGCAAGGCCGGCCCGGACGACGTGATCGTGGTGCTGCTGCCGGACAGCGGCAAGGGCTACCTGTCCAAGATTTTCAACGACAAGTGGATGGCCCGGTACGGCTTCCTCGACGAGTCCGGCACCGAGGCGACCGTGGCCGACGCGCTCGCCGGCAAGCCGGGCGGCCTGCCCGAGTTGGTGCACGTGCACCCGACCGAGACGGTCCGCGACGCCATCGACTACATGCGCGAGTACGGCGTCTCCCAGCTGCCGGTGCTCAAGGCCGAGCCGCCCGTCGTCACCGGTGAGGTGGCCGGCTCGATCGCCGAGAAGGACCTGCTCGACGCGCTCTTCACCGGGCAGGCGCACCTGCACGACACGATCGAGCGCCACATGGCCGAGCCGCTGCCGATGATCGGTGGCGGGCAGCCGGTGAGCGAGGCGGTCGCGCTGCTGGAGAAGGCCGACGCGGCCCTGGTGCTGGTGGACGGCAAGCCCAAGGGCGTACTGACCCGGCAGGACCTGCTCGCCCACCTCGGCGCCCGCTGAGCTTGCAAGGAGGGGCCCCTTCCTAACGTCCCGCGTATGGGAAGGGGCCCCTGTCAACGCCCCGGCATCAGCGGGCCAGCTCGGTGGGGACCACCACCACGTCGACGTACGCCCCCTTGCGCAGCACGGTGACCGGCAGGCGGGCGCCGATCGCCGGGCCGAGCATCAGCCGTTGCAGGCCCTGGCCGTCCTGCACCGGTCGACCACCGGCCGCGACGATCACGTCGCCGAGGTAGATCCCGGCCACCCCGGCCGGACTGCCCGGCACCACCTCCACCACCCGCAGCCCGCGCCGCTGCCCGGTCCGCGCGCTGACCTCGGGCGGCAGCGGTACGGGCACCCCGGCCACGCCCAGCCAGGCCCGGCGGACCCGGCCGTCGCTGGTCAGGTCGTTGATGATCCGCCGGGTGGTCCCGTTGATCGGCACAGCCAGCCCCAGGCCGTACCCGGCGACCGCGGTGTTCACCCCGACCACCCGGCCGGCCGAGTCGGCCAGCGCGCCACCGGAGTTGCCCGGGTTCAGCGCGGCGTCGGTCTGAATCACGTCCTCGATCAGCCGGGTGACCCGGCCGTCCCGGGCCGGCAGCGACCGGCCCAGCCCGGAGACCACCCCGGCGGTGACCGAGCCGGCCAGCCCCATCGGGTTGCCGACCGCCACCACCAGCTGGCCGATCCGCAGCCGGTCCGCATCGCCCAGTTCCACCGGCGCGACGCTGGCCTGCTCCGCGCGCAGCACCGCCAGGTCCGACAGCGGATCGGCGCCGACCACCCGGAACCGGGTCTCGGTGCCGTCGCCGAAGGCGGCCGAGCCACCGGCCGCACCCTGCACCACGTGGGCGCTGGTGAGCAGCAGCCCGTCCGGGCCGATGACCACCGCCGAGCCGGCCCCGGCGCCGCGCGCGGTCCGCACCGACAGGGCGGCCACGCTGGGCAGCACCCGGGCCGCCACACCGGTCACCACCCGGGAGTACGCGTCGAGCGCGGCGTCCTCCGCCCGCTCGCTGTGCTCGGTGTCCATGCCGGTGCCAACGCGCGGACATGCACGCCCATGCCCCGATCCGCTCACAGCGAACGGCGGGGCTGCGCTGCGTGTTAAGAGGGGGCCCCGCCTCTACCGGAGGCGCTAAGAAGGGGCCCTTCCTTACAGCTGGCGGGCGTAGCGGAGCTGGGGGACCAGGGCGGGACCGATGTGTTCGTCGCGTTCCTCGCCGGTGGCGGTCCAGCCGCCGCGCTCGTAGAAGCGCCGGGCGGCCGAGTTGTCCCGGAGCACCCAGAGCACCGCCCGGGACCAGCCGCGGGCCCGCATCGCGGCCAGGGCGTCGACCATCAGCGCCCGGCCGGTGCCCCGACCCCGCTCGTCCGGCTCCAGATGGATGGCGTTGAGCAGGCCGGTGTCCGGGTCGCCCGCGTCGTCCGGCCCGAGGTAGCTGAACCCGACCAGCCGGCCGTCGCGGACGGCGACGGTCATCCGGTGGTCGGCCCCCTCCCAGGTCAGCCGCTCCACCCAGTACCGGCCCATCGCCTCCGGCGTCGGCTCGGCCAGCGCCCCGGCGGGCAGGAACGACGAGTACGCCGCCACCCGGGAGCGCTGGTGCAGCGCGCCGACCGCCAGGAGATCGGCCTCGCTGGCGGGGCGTAGGGAGACCGTCACCCGGCCGAGGCTACCCGCCGGGGCGGCACCGGCACGGTCATCAGGTCCTCGGCGATCACCAGCTCCCCGGCGAAGTGCCCGCGGGCCTCGTCGGCGAACCGGCGCGGGTCGGCGTACCGCTGGGAGAAGTGGGTGAGCACCAGCGTGCGTACCCCCGACTCGGCGGCCACCCGGGCGGCCTGCGCCGCGGTGAGGTGGCCGACCTCGGCGGCGAGCGCCGCCTCCGACTCCAGGAAGGTCGACTCGATGACCAGCAGGTCCGCGTGCTCGGCCAGGGCCCACACCCCGTCGCAGAGCCCGGTGTCCATCACGAAGGCGAACCGCTGCCCCGGTCGGGTCACGCTCACCTCGTCCCGGGTGACGCGGCGCCCGTCCAGGTCGAGGTGGCCGTCGCGGAGCAGCTTGCCGACGGCCGGCCCGGCGATGCCGTACGCGGCCAGCCGCTCCGGCAGCATCCGGCAGCCGTCCGGCTCGATCAGCCGGTAGCCGTACGTCTCGATGGGGTGCCGCAGCCGCCGGGCCTCCAGGGTGCCGATCCGCGTGCTGATCCGCTGCCCGTCGGTGTCGATCGGCTCGACGGCCAGCTCGGCCGTCTCGTAGAAGCTCGACGCGTGGCGCAGCCGGGCGAAGTAGTCGGCGCCGCCGGCCGGGAAGTGCACGGCCACCGGGTGTGGCACCCGGTCCAGGGAGAGCCGCTGGATCATGCCGGGCAGGCCCAGGCAGTGGTCGCCGTGGAAGTGGGTGACGCAGATCCGGGTGAGGTCGGTGGCGGAGATCCCGGTGTGCAGCATCTGGCGCTGGCTGCCCTCGCCCGGGTCGAAGAGGAGCACCTCGTCGTCCCAGCGCAGCAGGTAGCCGTTGTGGTTGCGCTGCCGGGTCGGGGCCTGACTGGCCGTCCCGAGCACCGCCAGCTCGCGCATCGACACGGTGATCTCCTGGACATGAAGCGACCCCCGGGGCTTCCGCGCTCGCGCGCGGGCCGGCTGGACTGGGCCGGCACCCCGGGGGTCGGGTGGCTGTCGTGGATTCGCCGCACCGCTGCCACACGGTCTCGACGATGGTGCCTTGCTGCCCGCCTCGCGGCGGACGATGTTTTCACTGTCGAGGACAGCGGCTAGCGGACAGCCACCTCACGAGTCCGATTGCTATACAAGTCTGGACCACCTCCTTTCCCGTGTACCGCCACGCTATCCACTTCCCGGTGACGGCGGCAACGGATTTGGATCACAGGCCCGGCGCGGTCTTCGGAACGCTGGTCCGGGCTCCGGTCCTCCCGGCGTCCCGCCGCCCCGGCTGCCGCGACAGGGCGCATGGTGTGTCGCTTGCTACGAACTTGATGACGTAGGTGAATCGGGCCCGGCGCGGGGCGGTCGGACAGCCTGCGGCCCAAGGTTGCCGGCGTGGTCGCGCGGTGAGTCGTTCACGTCATCAAGTTCGTAGCGTCTGTGGGGACTCCTCCAGCCGGGCGGGCTCCGCGCGGCCGGAGTCGGCCACCACGTCGGTGACGACCCTCAGTCCAGGCCGATCGGGCCCTCGCGGGGGCCCTCCTCCGACGCCGGCTGGACCGCCAGCGACGGAAAGTTCGCCAGGTCGCCCTCCGGTTCGGCGTCCCACTCGGGGAAGACCAGCGGGCTCTGCAGGTAGAGGCAGAGCAGCTGGGTGAGGTGGCGCAGGCCGTCGAGGTGGGTGCGTTCGTGCCCGTGGGTGGCGTCCACGCCGAAGCCGAGCAGCGCCACCCGCGCGTGCGCGCCGGCCTCGACCGCCGCCGCCACGTCCGACCGGTAGTAGTCGAAGACGTCCCGGACCAGGTCGACGCCGTGCTCGCGGGCGATCGAGGCCAGGTTGCGGGTGAGGTGGTAATCGAACGGGCCGACTCCGTCGCCCATTGCCAGGGTGGCGGCGTCCTCCCGGGACTGCTGGCCGGGCGCGACCACCGCCGCGTCCACCGACACGATCTCCGCCACGTCCGGGTCGAGCCCGTGGCTGGCCCCGTGCCCGATCTCCTCGGTGACCGTGACCAGCAGGTGCGCGGTGACGGCCGGGGTGATCCCCGCGTCGACCATCGCCTTGAACGCGGTCAGCACCGCGGCGACCCCGGCCTTGTCGTCGAGGTGCCGGGACTTCACGTACCCGGTGGGGGTGATCGTCGGGTTCGCCAGCAGCGCGACGAAGTCACCGGCGTCGATGCCGAGCGCGCGCAGGCCGGCGATGTCGTCCACCGGCTCGTCGACCCGCACCTCGACCAGCTCCCAGCCGACGCCCTGCAGGTCCACGGCCTCGTTGTAGCGGTGCCCGCTGGCCTTGAGCGGCAGCACCTGGCCGGTGACCACCCGGTCCAGGTCGTCGGTGAAGATCCGGACCTGCGCGCCCTCGGCGAAGCGCGCGCTGTGCGTACCGATCGGCTTGAGCTCCAGCCGCCCGTTCTCCTTGAGCCGCTTGACCATGCCGCCGATGGTGTCGGTGTGCACCACGAGGGCCCGGTCGGCCCCGGTCGACCGGGGACCGGGCAGGTAGGCGCTCAGCGCCCCGCGCCGGGTCAGCGTCGAGGTGATGCCGAGCGCGGAGAGGCGTTCGCCCACGTACTGCTGGACGTGGTCGGTACGCCCCGACGGGCTGGGGATCTCCAGCAGCTCCACCAGCACCTGGCGCAGGTAGTCGAGGTCGATCTCCAACGGCTTCGGGCTCACGCGGCGCCTCCCGTGCCGGCCGGGGACCAGAGCCGCTGGGGTGCCCGGGTGCCGGGGAAGAGCAGGTCGACGAAGCGCTCCGCGGTCGGCTGCGGCTCGTGGTTGGCCAGGCCGGGGCGCTCGTTCGCCTCGATGAACACGTGCTCCGGCCGGTCGGGCGCGGGCACCAGCAGGTCCAGGCCGGTGACCGGGATGTCTAGCGCCCGGCTGGCCGTCACACAGGCCTCGGCGATCGCCGGGTGCAGTTCGGCGGTCACGTCGTGGATGGTGCCGCCGGTGTGCAGGTTGGCGGTCCGGCGGACGGCGAGCACCTGCCCCTCCGGCAGCACGTCGTGCATCCGGTAGCCGGCCTCGGCCACCACCTCGCGGGTCATGTCGTCGATCGGGATCCGCGACTCGCCCCCGGTGGCGGCGGCCCGGCGGCGGCTCTGCCGCTCGATCAGCTCGGTGACGTCGTGCACCCCGTCCCCGGTGATCTGCGCCGGCCGACGTACCGCGGCGGCCACCACCTCGTGGTCGATGACGACCGCCCGCAGGTCCTCGCCCTCGCGAAGCTCCTCGATCAGCACGTCCGGGCAGAACCGGCGGGCCAGCTCGACGGCGGCGGTCAACGCCTCCGGCGTACGGACCCCGACGGTGATGCCGTTGCCCTGCTCGCCGCGGGCCGGCTTGACCACGACCGGGCCGACGTCCGCCAGGAAGGCGAGGTCGTCGGCGTCCCCGGTGGCGGTCCGGCCGCGCGGCACCGACAGCCCGACCTCGGTGAGGATCCGTCGGGTCACCCGCTTGTCGTCGCAGCGGCTCATCGCCACCGCCGAAGTGAGCTCCGACAGCGACTCGCGGGTGTGGACGACCCGGCCGCCGTTGGACAGCTTCAGCTCCCCCCAGTGCGGGTCGGTGACCTCCACCCGAATGCCGCGCCGCATCGCCTCGTCCGCGACGATCTTCGCGTACGGGTTCAGGCCGTCGTAGCCCTCCGGCGTGGCGGGCAGGAAGAGCCGCTCGTTGATCGGGTTCTTCCGCTTCACGCAGAGCGTGCCGGTGCGGTGGAAGCCGAGCCGCTCGTAGAGCCGGATCGCCCCCGAGTTCTCGGCCAGCACCGACAGGTCCACGTACGCCCGGCCCCGCTCGTCCAGCCGGTCGGCCAGCGCGGTGAGCAGCGCCTGCCCGGTGCCGGGGGGCGCGGTGTTGAAGTCCACGGTCAGGCACCAGAGGCTGGCGCCGTTCTCCGGGTCGCCGAAGACCGCGACGTGGTCCACCCCGGTGATGGTGCCCACCACCTCGCCGGTGGCGTCCTCGGCGAGCAGGTGCAGGAAGCGGTCGCTGCCCGCGTTCTCCACCAGCACGTCGACCGGGGCGGTGACCATGCCGTTGCGGGCGTAGATCCGGTTCACCGCGTCCGCGTCGCCGGCGTCCCGCAGCGGGCGGATGGTCAGGCCGGGGATCTCACCGCCCTCGGTGGCGGCCGGTCGCCGCCCGCCCAGGGGCAGCCGGTAGGTCAGCGACGGGTCGATGAACAGCTCGTCCGGCAGCCGGGAGACCAGCACGTGCGGATCCCGCAAGTAGATGCAGATGTCCCGGGCCCCGGCCGCCTCGGAGCGCAGCACGTGGGCGACGTCGACCTGCTCGGTGAAGGTCTGCCCGAAGACCAGCCGGCCCCAGCCGCAGTCCAGCACCACGCCGGCCCCGTCGGCGGGCTGCCGCGGTGGTTCGGGAGCGCCGGGGGCGACCGGGTCGCCGCCGGGACCGACGCGTTCCCGGCGCCGGCCCAGCACCCGTTCCCGGTCGGTCCGGGCCGCTCCGGTGGCGAGGGTGTCGGTCACGGTCAGTCGATTCCGTGGCTCTGGAGCCACATTTCCAGGAGTCCCAGCTGCCACAGCTTGTTTCCGTTCAACGGCGTCAGTTCGGCGTTCGGATCGGCGAGCAGCGCGTCGACGTAGTCGGCGCGGAACAGGTCGCGGCGGCGCGCCTCCGGCGCGGTCAGGGCGTCGCGTACCCGGTCGAGGAGCTTGCCCTCGAGGTGGGTGAGGCCGGGCACCGGAAAGTAGCCCTTCGGCCGGTCGATGACCTCGTGCGGGAGGACCCGCCGGCCGATCTCCTTGAGCACGCCCTTGCCGCCCTGGGCCAGCTTCAGCTCCGGCGGGCAGCTTGCGGCCAGCTCGACGAACTCGTGGTCGAGGAACGGCACCCGGGCCTCCAGCCCGTGCGCCATGGTCATGTTGTCCACCCGCTTGACCGGGTCGTCGGTCAGCATGACCTGGGTGTCGATCCGCAGGCCCGCGTCGACCGCGGTCTGCGCCCCGGACCGGGCCAGGTGCGCGGCGACGAACTCCCGGGCCGGGTCGCCGTCGGCCAGCCACGCCGGGTTCAGCACACGGGCCAGGCCGGCCGCGTCGCGGTCGAAGAAGGCCCGGGCGTACGTCTCCAGCGCCCGCTCCCGCTCCACGCCGGCCAGCGGCGGGTACCAGTGGTAGCCGCCCAGGATCTCGTCCGCGCCCTGGCCGGACTGGACCACCTTGACGTGCCGGGCGACCTCCTGGCTCAGCAGCCAGAACGCCACGCAGTCGTGGCTCACCATCGGTTCGCTCATCGCCGCGACGGCGGCCTCCAACGGCGGCAGCAGGTCGCCGGTGGGCACCCTGATCTGGTGGTGGTCGGTGCCGAAGGTCTTCGCGACCAGGTCCGAGTAGACGAACTCGTCACCCTCCCGGCCGCCGACCGCGTCGAAGCCGATGGAGAAGGTGGCCAGGCCGGACTGCCCCTCGCCGGCCAGCAGTGCCACCACCAGGCTGGAATCCAGTCCGCCGGAGAGCAGCACACCCACCGGCACGTCGGCCACCATCCGCCGGCGTACGGCGGTGGTCAGCGACTCCAGCAGCCCGTCCTGCCAGTCCTGCTCGGTCCAGCCGGACCGGCCGGCGGCACGGGTGAAGGCCGGGTCCCAGTAGACCCGCTCGTGGGTCGTGCCGTCCGGCTCGTACACCTTGACCGTGGCCGGGGGGAGCTTGGTGACGCCGCGCAGGATGGTCCGCGGCGGCGGCACGATGCTGTGGAAGCTCAGGTAGTGGGCGAGGGCCACCGGGTCGATGGAGGTGTCGATCCCGCCGCCGGCCAGCAGTGCCGGCAGGGTGCTGGCGAAGCGGACCACGCCGGGGCTCTCGGCCAGGTAGAGCGGCTTGATGCCGAGGCGGTCCCGGGCCAGCACCAGCCGGCCGCTGTCCCGCTCGCTGATCGCCACCGCGAACATGCCGACCAGGTGGTCGACGAAGTCCAGGCCCCACTCCGCGTACGCCTTGACGACGACCTCGCTGTCTCCCGAGGAGAAGAAGCGGTGCCCCCGGGCCTGCAGTTCCTCGCGCAGCTCCCGGTAGTTGTAGATGCAGCCGTTGAAGACGCCGGTGAGGCCGGCGGCGGCGTCGACGATCGGTTGCCCGCTGGCGGCCGAGAGGTCGATGATCTTCAGGCGGCGGTGCCCCAGGGCCGTCCGCCCCTGCGACCAGACGCCGCTGTCGTCGGGCCCTCGGTCACTCATCGTGGCCGCCATCCGCTCCACCGCCGCTACCTCGGCACGTGAACCGTCACGGCGGAACTCTCCCGCTAGTCCGCACATGCGAGCCCATGCTGCCAGAGGATGTTGCGGTTCGCCTGTTGAGCCGATGACAGTCGGATGACGGTTCGCTATCATGCTCCGCCACTCTCGGTCACCGTGCTGCCAGGCGGGGGTTCCTGTCCCGGCCGCCGCCGGTGCCGGAAATGCGCCGGGCCCGCGGTGTGACAAACACCGCAGGCCCGGAAGCCGCGATCCGCCCTTCACTGGTTAATGAGCACGTGCTGGACATGCTGTCGAGCCCTAGCCGAGGAGTTGCCTGCGCCAGTCCGCGAATCGGTCCCGTAAGGCCGCCAGTTCGGCGGTCGGGACTCCGTAGCAGTCGAAGTCAGCGTCGGTGATCTGCGTGAGAGCACCCAAGGCGTCCGCGAAGACCCGCGGCTCAAAACCGGGGTCGCTCGTGGCAGCCAGCTCCAACAGTCGTGCTCGGCTGTAACGGCCGCTCATCAGCGCCGCGTCGACGTCCAGGAAATCGCGCGCCTCGGCCCGACCGAAGAGGGCGCACATCTTGTTCGCTACGGCGTCGTCCGGGTGCAATACCGGTCCCACGGCCATGGACACCGGTGCGTGTGCACGCCAGTCGGCTGACATTTCAAGCTTGTCGGGCTCTGCATCCGGCTGCTTCTCGTCACGGATGAGGAGCCGGGCGAAGGTGTCGTTGCGGATGAGGACATCCACGTCGTAACCCTCGTCCTGCAGTACGTGAATGACATCGTCGACTGCCCGGGGGAACGTGTCCCGTGAGTGCCATGCGGTGAAGAGGTCGACATCCCCGCTCAGCCGGTTACCCATGCCGTGCGCGCTGACCGCATATCCGCCGGCCAGCGCAAAGCCGAAGCGACCCGCAGCCCCGAGGGCTACTTCGGTGATCCTCCGGTGATGCGGCAGCATCGTTATGCGACAGAACGACGGGTGCCACGGAGCGCCGGGAAACGGTCCTCCCAGGCGCGGCGGACAGAATCAGGCAACCACATGGTCGGCCAGAGGAGAATCAATGATTCGCCGTCCAGATATGTCTCAAGATCCATTTGGCTGGCCGCCTCGTTCAGGACAGCACGGTAGAGATCTCTCATTCGGCCTGGCTGCGCCAGGTCGTACCTAGCGTTGCCCGACCACTTCAGGTGCCTGGGCAGGTTCACAACGCCGTCGGTGGGACCGCGAAGTGAGTCCAGGCTGTCGGGCACGATGACGGGTTTGGCGTACCCGGTAGGGCGGGCTGCCCCTTCGCCCCTCATCGTGCCCTCCTTGGCGTCAGATCCAGACTAACGACTGGGACTAGCTGGCGGTACGGGCCACGCCGACCGGGCAGCTCAGCCCGTTCGGGCCGTGGTTGCAGTACCCGTTCGGGTTCTTCGTCGGGGCCAGGTACTGCTGGTGGTAGTCCTCGGCGAAGTAGTAGTCACCGAGCCGGGCGATCTCCGTGGTGATCTCGCCCTTGCCAGCCCGGGCCACGATCGGCGCGAAGGCGTCCCGGGAGGCCTGCGCGGTGGCGAGCTGCTCGTCGGTGCTGGCGTAGATCGCCGATCGGTACTGCGTACCGACGTCGTTGCCCTGGCGCATGCCCTGGGTCGGGTCGTGGTTCTCCCAGAAGACCTTCAGCAGGTCCTCGTAGCTGATCTTCGACGGGTCGTAGACCACCTGGACCACCTCGGCGTGCCCGGTCCGGCCCGAGCAGACCTCCTCGTACGTCGGGTTCCGGGTGTAACCACCGGTGTAGCCGACCGACGTGGTGAGCACGCCGGGGAGGGTCCAGAAGAGCCGCTCGGCGCCCCAGAAACAGCCCATCCCGAAGACGGCGACCTGCGAGCCCTCGGGGAAGGGGCCCTTCAGCGAGGCGGGGAGCACTTCGTGCCGGTCGGCGACCGGCATCGCGATCGGGCGGCCCGGCAGGGCCTGGTCGGGGGAGATCATCTCGGCCTTCATGCGGCGAAGGAACACGGTGGGACTCCTCTCTTGGCTTTCCCAGCGTGTGCAACAGCGGCGGCCCCCACTTCCTTACCCGCACGGCGGAGCATCAGCCGGCGGGGTCGGGCCGGGCGCGACAGCGGTACGTCGCAACCAGCGGCCTCCCGCCACGGTAAGGGCGCGACATGCCGCAAGCCGAGTCGACCACCTCGACGGGCGAGGGGCGGTGGATCAGGCCAGCGCGGCGGTGATCCGGTCGGCGAAGGCCCTGGCCTCGGCGTCGTCGGTGTAGCGGGTGCGGGGCCAGAAGAAGCCGCGCAGCCCATCGCCCTTGGTGCGCGGCACCACGTGGGTGTGCAGGTGCGGGACGGACTGGGACACCTTGTTGTTGACCGCCACGAACGTCCCACCGGACCCCAGACCGGTCTCCACCGCGACGATGATCCGCTGGACCAGCCGGAAGTAGCCGGGCAGCACCTCGGCCGGCAGCGTGTCGAGGGTGACCAGGTGGGTGCGCGGCACCACCAGCACGTGTCCCTTGAACACCGGCCGGGTGTCCAGGAAGGCCATCCCGTCCGGCTCGTCGGCGACGGTGAACGCGGGTACCTCGCCAGCCACGATCGCGCAGAACACACACCCGGTCATCGGGGCAGCGTATTACCGGCCCTCGGTACCCGCTCGACACGACCAGGCAGGGCTCGTCGAGGTAGCTGTCCCACTCGCTGTCCGGAGCGCCGTCCGGCCTGGTTCCCCGTTGGGTCCGTTCAGCTGGCGCAGAGATCGGGAAGCCGGCGTTCCCAGAGCGTCGTGAAGCGGCGAGCGGTCAGCCGCTTGATCCTCGGCCAGTCGCGGCGCAGCAGGTGGGGGTTGACGTATCGGACGATGTCCTCCCGCTGCCCGCAGTCGAGCAGGAGGCAGTAGAGCGTCAGCCGCTCCTGAGGGTCGGTGACGTCGTAGTCGGCCGGCCCGGACCAGGCGAGCCGGACCGGCAGACTCACCCTGCCCTGATCCGGACCGGCCAGGAGCCCGAGCGAGGGCGGGATCCGGTCGGCCACGCCGAGCAGGCGGGACGGCAGCGGGGCGGGCGAGGTCACCGAACCAGTATGGCGGACGGGTCGGACAACTCCCCTGTTGCGACCCGGACCCGGGTTCCAGGCACTGCGACGGGCGGGCGGACTAACGTCTCGGGAATGAGTCACGGCTTCGAGACGCTCGCCATCCACGCCGGTCAGGACCCGGAGGCCCGTACGGGCGCGGTGATCCCACCGATCTACCAGACCAGCACCTACGCGCAGGACGCCGTCGGCGCGCCCCGCCAGGGCTACGAGTACAGCCGCTCCGGCAACCCGACCCGGGACGCGCTCCAGGAGTGCCTGGCCGCCCTGGAGGGCGGGCCGGTGGCGCTCGCCTTCGCCAGCGGCCTCGCCGCCGAGGACACCCTGCTGCGGACCGTCTGCAAGCCGGGTGACCACGTGGTCATCCCGGACGACGCGTACGGCGGCACCTACCGGCTCTTCGCCAAGGTGGCCGAGCGCTGGGGGCTGGAGTACACCCCGGCGAAGGTGTCCGACCCGGACGCGGTCCGGGCCGCGATCCGCCCCGGCGCCACGCGGATCGTCTGGGTGGAGACGCCGACCAACCCGCTGCTCGGCATCGCCGACATCGCCACCCTCGCCGCCGTGGCGCACGACGCCGGTGCGCTGCTGGTGGTCGACAACACCTTCGCCTCGCCGTACCTCCAGCAGCCGATCCTGCTCGGCGCGGACGTGGTGGTCCACTCCACCACCAAGTACATCGGCGGGCACTCCGACGTGGTCGGTGGCGCCCTGATCGCCGCCGACCGGACCCTCGGCGAGGAACTGCGCTACCACCAGAACGCGATGGGCGCGATCAACGGGCCGTTCGACGCCTGGCTCACCCTGCGCGGCATCAAGACCCTCGGGGTACGGATGGACCGGCACTGCGACAACGCCGAGCGGATCGCGGCCTACCTGGACGGTCACGCGAAGGTCGGTCAGGTGATCTACCCGGGCCTGCCCGCGCACCCCGGGCACGAGGTGGCCGCCAAGCAGATGCGCCGGTTCGGCGGCATGATCTCGTTCCGCGCCGCGGGCGGCGAGGAGCACGCCGTGGAGATCTGCAACCGGGCGAAGCTCTTCGTCCTCGCCGAGTCCCTCGGCGGGGTCGAGTCGCTCATCGAGCACCCCGGACGGATGACACACGCGAGTGCTGCCGGCTCGCCGCTTGAAGTTCCCGCCGATCTCGTGCGACTGTCTGTCGGCATCGAGACGGTCGACGACCTGCTCGCCGATCTGGAGCAGGCGCTGGGCTGACCGCTGGCTGGGAGGGTGGCAGTGCCGGAGATCATGCCGACGACCTGGGTGGGGGCGACCGCCAAGCAGATCGCCCGGGGCGTACGCCGGGGCGACGTCTCCGCTACCCAGGTCGTGGCCGACCACCTGGATCATCTCGCCCGGGCCGACGCCGACCTCGCCGCGTTCCGCACGGTACGCGGCGGGGAGGCGATCATTGAGGCGGAGAAGGTGGATGAGCAGGAGGACCTGGCCAACCTCCCGCTGGCCGGGGTGCCGGTCGCGGTCAAGGAGAACACGCCGGTCGCCGGCCAGCCCACCTGGAACGGGTCGGCGGCCGTGCGTACCCCGGTGGCGGAGGCCGACCACGAGGTGGTCCGCCGGCTGCGCGGCGCGGGCGCGGTGATCCTCGGGGTGACCCGGATGCCGGAGCTCGGCCTCTGGGCGCTCACCGACGACGACACGGGCGTCACCCGCAACCCCTGGAACCTGGCCCGTACCCCCGGCGGCTCGTCGGGCGGCGCGGCCGCCGCGGTGGCCGCCGGGCTGGTGCCGATGGCGCACGGCAACGACGGCCTCGGTTCGATCCGCATCCCGGCGGCCTGCTGCGGCCTGGTCGGGCTCAAGCCCGGCCGGGGCGTGGTGCCCTGCCAGCTCGGCGCGGACGACTGGTTCGGCCTCACCGAGCACGGCATGTTGACCAGCACCGTCGCCGACGCGGCGGTGGGCTTCTCGGTGCTGGCCGGGCGTCGGCCGGAGAAGCTGGTCCCGCCGCCGCGGCTGCGGGTCGGTGTCTCGCTGCGCTCGCCGGTGCGGGGCGTCGCGCCGGACGCCCCCAACCGGGAGGCGGTGGCCGCCGCCGGCCGGCTGCTGGCCGCCGCCGGGCACGACACCGTTCCCGCCGACCCGGTCTACCCGACCCGGCTCGGCCTGCAGGGCATCGCCACCTGGTTCGCCGCGGCCGCCGCCGACGTGCGGGCGGCCGGGGTGGCGCCGCGCCAGCTCCAGCGGCGCAGCCGCCGGCACGTCGCGCTCGGCGAGTGGGCGCAGCGCCGGGGGTACGTCCGGGAGGCCGACCGGCTCGCGTGGCGGGACCGGTCGGTGAACTTCTTCGCCGACCACTCGGTCGACCTGCTGCTCACCCCGGCGCTGGCCGGGCCGCCGCCAGAGGCCGCCGGCTGGTCCGGCCGGTCGTGGCTGGCGAACATGTCGGCCAACATCCGGTACGCCCCGTACGCCGCGCCGTGGAACATCGCCGGGCTGCCGTCCATCGTGGTGCCGGTCGGCCGCCGCCCGGACGGCCTGCCGGTCGGCGTGCAGTTCGTCGGGCCGCCCGGCTCGGAGCTGCTGCTGCTCGGCGTCGCCGGCCAGTTCGAGATGCAGGCCCCCTGGTCGCGGCACGCCCCCGGCTATCCCCGGGTCGGCACGGGGTCGCCGGCCTCCGCCTGACGCACGGCTGCCACCTCCGCCCCGGCGCAGCCGGTGACGGGGCCGTCGCCGCAGGTCGTCAGCGAGCCGACCGTGGCGTCGCCGCCGGTTCCGCCGGGTGCGGGTGGCACGATCAGGGCATGACGGAACTGGTCGGTCTCGCCGACGTACAGGCCGCGCGGGAGTTGCTCGCCGGCGTCACCCGTACCACCCCGCTGGAGCCGTCCCGGCCGCTCAGCGCCGCGCTGGGCGGTCCGGCGTGGCTCAAGTGCGAGAACGTGCAACGCGCCGGGTCGTACAAGGTGCGCGGGGCGTACGTGCGGATCTGCCGGCTCTCGGCCGAGGAGCGGGAACGCGGCGTGGTCGCGGCGAGCGCCGGCAACCACGCCCAGGGGGTGGCCCTCGCCGCCGGCCTGGTCGGCACGCACGCCACGGTCTTCATGCCGGTCAACGCGCCGCTGCCCAAGGTCGCCGCCACCAAGGGGTACGGCGCCACGGTCGAACTGGTCGGCAACACGGTCGACGAGTCGCTGGTCGCGGCGCAGACCTTCGCCGAGCGGACCGGGGCGGTGTTCATCCACCCGTTCGACCACGCGGACGTGATCGCGGGGCAGGGCACGGTGGCGCTGGAGATCCTCGAACAGTGCCCGGAGGTGAAGACCATCGTGACCGGGGTGGGCGGCGGCGGCCTGATCTCCGGGATGGCCGTCGCGGCCAAGGCGCTCCGCCCCGACGTACGGGTGATCGGGGTGCAGGCGGCCAGCGCCGCCGCCTTCCCGCTCTCGCTCAAGGCCGGCGAGCCGGTCCGCCTGCCGTCGTTCTCCACGATCGCCGACGGCATCGCGGTCGGCCGGCCCGGCGACCTCACCTTCACCCACGTCCGCAAGCTGGTCGACGAGATCGTCACGGTCTCCGAGGAGGACATCTCCCGGGCCCTGCTGATGCTGCTGGAACGCGGCAAGCAGGTGGTGGAGCCGGCCGGCGCGGTCGGGGTGGCGGCACTGCTGGCCGGCGCGGTGGAGGTGCAGGCGCCGGTGGTGGCGGTGCTCTCCGGCGGCAACATCGACCCGCTGCTCATGCTCCGGGTGATCGAGCACGGCCTGGCGGCGGCCGGCCGCTACCTGCGGGTGACGGTGCGCTGCACGGACCGGCCGGGCCAGCTCGCCTCGCTGCTCAGCGAGATCGCCGAGCACCGGGCCAACGTGGTGGACGTGGAGCACCAGCGGGCCAACCCGCACCTGCGCCTGGGCGAGGTGGAGGTGGCGCTCTCGGTGGAGACCCGCGGCGTGGAGCACTCGGACACGCTGATCAGCGCCCTGCGGGCCAGCGGCTACCAAGTGGTCTTCGCGGCCGAGTCCTGACGGCCGACGGGGCCTGCGACGACGCGACCGCCCCGGCCGGTGGGCCGGGGCGGTCGCGATGTGGCTCGGGTCCGAGGAAGGGCCTGTCAGCGTCTGACCGGAAAATGAGCCGGACCAGGTGGGTTCTTGTGCAGGGGGCATCGCCGGGTCGGTGGTAGCTGGTCCGGTGGGGTTACTGGGTGGTTAGGCGGCTGGTTGCAGGGTGACGGTGTGGCCGAGGGCCTCGAGTTGCCGTATGAGGCTGTTGATCTTGCGGTTGGTGTTGACGCGCGTGTCGTAGTAGTCCGGGCCGAGATCGTGGTAGCGGGCGGTCGGGTCAGCGAGTAGGTGCCAGATGATCACCAGGATGGAGCGGGCGACGGCTACGAGGGCTTTGCCTTTGCCTCGGCGTTTGACGATGCGTCGGTAGCGTTCGGCGAGGAATGTGCCGTGGTTGCGGGCGGCTGTTGCGGCGGCTTGTCCGAGGACGGCTTTGAGGTATGGGTTGCCCTTGCCGGTGTTGCCGCTGCCGGTTTTGGTGCCGGACTGGATGGCGCGGGGGGACAGTTTGGCCCAGGAGACGAGGTGCCCGGCGGTGGGGAATCGGGTCATGTCCAGGCCGATCTCGCCGATGATGACTTGGGCGGATTCGGGGCCGAGGCCGGGGATTTCGGCCAGGCGTCGTGCCGCGTTGTTGGCGGTGCCGGTGGTGGGCGGTGGTTGCTGGTGTGGTGGGTCGTCGCCGGCGGGGTTTGGTGGCGATGGGGTGGCTGGCTGGTCCAGCGTGTCGATCAGTTGCTCGATGCGGGTGGTGAGCGCGGTGATCTGCGTGTCGAGGCGGTCGATCTGGTCTAACAGGATGCGGGCGAGTTCGCCGTGGTGGTCGTCGAACCGGCCGGTCAACGCCTGTATCAGGGCCGGGTGTTTGCTTCGCATGCGTCCGCGGGCCAGGGCTGCCAGCTGCTGCGGGTCACGCTGCCCGGCGATCAACGCCTCGATCATGTCGCGGGTTGAGAGGGTCTTCAGGGTGCTGGCCACCGCGGAGATCTTGATCAGGGCGTCTTCGAGCAGCTTCTCCAGCCGTTGCCAGTAACGCGTGCGGTCCCGGGTCAGGTCCGAGCGCATCCGGGTGTAGTCCCGCAGGACACGGATCGGCGCTGGCGGCACGAACGACGGCCGCAGCAGTCCCTTCTCCGTCAGCTTGGCCAGCCACACCGCGTCAAGTTTGTCGGTCTTGGGCCGGCCGGGCACGTTCTTGACATCGCGGGCGTTGACCAGTTGCACGTCCAGGCCCGCGGCCTCCAGCAGGTAGTACCAGATCCGCCAATAGTCGGAGGTGGACTCCACGGTCACCTTCTCGACTCGCAACTCCACCAGCCGATCGGCCAGATCGCTGACCGCGTTGGTGGTTGCCGGAACCTGCCACACCCGGCTGGTGCGCCGCCCACTGACCCCAGCAGGCAGGCGGGTGCACACCATGCCGGACTCCTTGGCCACATCGATCGCGGCCACCCGCTGCGAGATCTGCTCGTGATCCTGGTCGGGGATCTCCTCGAGCACAGTCCTCATCCGACACCGCTCCCTCCCCGTGTTGATGGACATCAGCCCAGCCGCCCGGGGGCCTCGGTCGGGAACCGAAATTCTGACCGGCGTGCTCGAAGCAACAGTGCGTGACCCTTCAGGTCGGGGCCCCAGCGTCAGACTCTGATACGGGCTCAACCTCCCAAGATGCAGCCGACGTCGGCGGGCGACCGGACCACCATTTTCACGCCTGCGTGGCGTCCGAACCAGGTTGGAATGACTCTGATTAGCGTAGGGATCCTGGGTCGGAGTGTGTTTCCGGGATCGTTTCCCACCTGGGTGGGGAGGCATGGGCGTGGAAGTGGAATCCTGCGCCCAGGGCGGCTCCTCGTGGCCGGTGGCCGGTGGCGGGTGTGCTGATCGTGTTCACGCCCTGGTTCCGGTGGGCTGCGCGGGGCAGTCTGGGCCGGTCCGTTGGTGCGTGTCCCTCCGGACGCTTGCCCGCCCGGCCGTGGTGGGGCCGGGTGGGGGAGGGTGCCCTGCGTCGCCGGGGCGCGGGGCGTGGTGGCTGGTGCCGGGTGGGCCCGGTCTTCGACCGGTCCCCCCGGCTGGTCCTGGTGACGACCGCGCACGCTTCGAGCGTGTCGACCACGGCCCGAATCATCATGGCACCGTTGCTGCGGTCGGTGACGGTCCTCGCCTGGTGGGTAAGCCCGCGGGCGGCAATGCGCCGCCAGGCGCCGTGGTCGCGGTCGCCCTGCCAGCCGCAGGACTGGTGAGGGCAGATGGCCCACTTCCAGCCCGGCACGGTCGGCTGGTCGGGGGCTTTGCGGTGCCGTAGCGGGGTCAGGCATTGCGGGCAGTGTTTGGAGGTGTTGCGGGCCGGGACGCCGACCACGGCGACACCCTGCTCGGCGGCGAGGTGCCGCATCCGGTCGACGATCTGCCCGCGCACCTGCTGCGACAGGCGCGTGTTCAGGCTGGCGCCCATGCCCTTGGCTTCCAAAGACCGCAGGTCTTCCACGTAAATCACGGTCGCGGCGGCGGCGATCGCCTGATCGAGGGCCCAGCGGGCGGCGGCCCAGGCGAGCGCGGCGTTCAGGTTCTGGCGGCGCTGGGAGACGTGCCGGATCTCGTCGCGCAGCACGGCAAGCTTGCCGAGCAGGTGATGCCGCGGGTCGACGCCGATGAGCCGCTGATAGTGGTCGGCCTTGGCGCACAGCCGCTCTGACAGGCAGCGCAGGCGGTGCTGCTTGGCAAGCACTCCGGCGGCCCGGAACTGGCCCCCAGCCCCCAACGCGGTGATCCGGCCATCGGCTCGCCGTCGCAGGGCCCCCGCGCTGAGCAGGGTGTTCAGACCCCAGTCCACCCCGAGCGCCACCGCGTGGCCGGTGGGCCGGGCTTTCGGCACGGCGTGGGTGTAGGCCAGGTCGGCGCGTACCTGCCGGCCGGCCACGCGCAGGGTGGGTAGGTGCAGCACCGCGCCGGCCGGGACGGTGGGGGGCAGGGTGATCGGGCAGGCCACCCACGTCCAGTCCCCGTACGTGCGCGGATCCGGCCGGGTGGGCAACTGCAGGCGCAGCAGCACCCTGCCCGGCTCGGTGTCGCCGCGTTCGATCGTGGCCTGCTGCCGGTCACACGCGGACAGCAGCAGCATCCGCGCAACCCGCGGCGCGCCTTCCAGTTCGAACACGTCCACCGGGAGGCGGCCATGCGCGGCCAGGAACGTGGCGGCCTGCCGGGTGCGGCCCTTGATGACGCTCGACGGCAGATCCTTCCCGCCAGGGATCGCCTCCCGCACCTGATCCCACTCCTGCGCCGTGCGCTTGCGCGGGTCGGCCGGCCAGGTCGCGAGGACTCCGGCGGTCAGATCGGCACGCCAGTTCACCGACCGCAGCGCACGCCCGGCCTGTTCTTGAGCCATCCGCACGATCCGGTCATTGACCCTCACCCCCTCCGGGGCGGTGGCGGTCCAACCCAGCCGCCGCAACGCCATCCACGCGTTCGACGGCAACCTCCGCCCGCCCGCGTCCACACCGCAGGCCAACACCCGCACATCCGCGGCATTCCACCGCTGCGCCAACAGCCCGGAAACCATGCCCGCCACCAGATCGGCACACCAGCCGACACGCTCGGCCACCACCGCCTGGGACAGGACCTCGCCGGACTTCTCATCCACGCCCGCGCGCACAAGAGCGCGGACGCACGCGGTCCGGGAAGCCTGACCGTCAGCCAGCGACACCGCCCGACTCACCCGACACCAACCTCACCACACCCAAACCCCGCCAGCACGCACAGCACCGCCACACGACAGCACTCACCGCCGGCACAGAGCCCCACCGCCCCGCATCAAACCAGAAGACACCGACACCCACGACCAGCCCACGATCACAGACGATCCTTAACCAAATCCCTCAGCCTCGGTCGGGTTGGACCCGAGCCGTCCGGCGCGGGTCCGGAGGGCGTCAGCCGGAGTACGGCTCGAACTTGACCACGGTCACCTTGATGTCGGCGCCGCTGGGCGCCGTGTAGGTGCAGGTCTGGCCGGCCTTGCCGCCCAGGATCGCCTTGCCGAGCGCGGACTCGGGGCTGTAGACGGTCAGGTCGGTGCTGGAGGCGATCTCCCGGGAGCCGAGCAGGAAGGTCTCCGTGTCGTCGGCGTCGTCGTCGAAGTAGATCGTCACCACCATGCCCGGCGACACGGCGTCGGCGGCTGGGGCCTCGCCGACCTTGGCCGTGCGCAGCAGCTCCTTCAGGTAGAGGATGCGGCCCTCGGCCTTGCCCTGCTCCTCGCGGGCGGCGTGGTAGCCCCCGTTCTCCCGCAGGTCGCCCTCCTCGCGCCGGGCGTTGATCTCGGCGGCGATGACGGGCCGGTTGGCGATCAGCTCGTCGAGCTCGGCCTGCAGGCGGTCGTACGCGTCCTGGGACAGCCAGGTGGCGGGCGCCTCGTTGCCGTTGGTTGACACAGGCGGTCTCCTCGGTTGGTGCGGACTGGCTGACAGGTGAATCACCAAGGTTACCAGTGCCGGGCACGTCAGGGTGTCGCCGATCACCCCCGGTGCCGGTGGCGGGACCGGGGGTGCGGGGCCGGCGGGTCAGCCGGCGGGGCGGCAGCGCAGCACCTCGCCGATGAACGGGCGGGCGCTGGTGGTCACCTCCTGCCGGGCGGTGATGTGGCGCTGGCCGGGCCGGGCGGTCACCGTGGCCTCGACGTGTCCGACCTCGGCGCCGTTGTGGGTGCGGGCCCGCAGCAGGCAGGTCGCCGAGCCGCCGGGCGGCACGGTGACCCGGAAGTCGACCACCACCCGGGTGTCGGTGATCCCGGTGTAGGTGATCACCTCGGCCCGGTACTCGGGGTCGCCGTACTGCCGGTAGAGCTTGGCGGCGACCAGCCCGAGGAGGGCCAGCAGAACGACCACCACCAGGACGAGCAGAAGTGGCCGGCGGCGGCCGGGCTCGCGGCGGCGGCCGTACCGCCCGGGCGGGAAGACCGGCGCGCCCGGGGTGACTGTGGTGTGCGTCTCGCTCACCGGCGGGTATCTCCTGGCGTTGTTGTCGGCGGCATCGGCAAGAATGGCAGAGTCCATCTTCCCAGCCCGGCGCTGAGCCAAGGATGGCAGGTCGGCCGAGACACCGACCAGCCGACACGGGGGTTTCTGCGGGCGCGGGGGGAGATTCCGGCAGGTCAGCCGGTCCGGCACAGACGAGGAGCGCCGAAGGTGGCAGAACAGCTGCGTCTCATGGCGGTGCACGCCCATCCTGACGACGAGTCGAGCAAGGGCGCCGCGACCACGGCGAAATATGTCGCCGAGGGGGTGGACGTCCTGGTCGTCACCTGCACCGGTGGCGAGCGGGGGAGCGTGCTCAACCCCAAGATGGACCGCCCGGACGTGTGGGCCAACATCGGGGAGATCCGCCGCGCCGAGATGGACGCGGCCCGGGCGATCCTCGGCGTCGAGCAGGCGTGGCTCGGCTTCGTCGACTCCGGCCTGCCCGAGGGCGACCCGCTCCCGCCGCTGCCCGAGGGCTGCTTCGCGCTGCAGGACGTCGAGACCGCCGCCGCCCCGCTGGTGCGGCTGATGCGCCAGTTCCGCCCGCACGTCGTCACCACGTACGACGAGGAGGGCGGCTACCCGCACCCGGACCACATCATGACCCACAAGGTGACCGTGGCCGCGTTCGAGGCCGCCGGCGACCCGGAGCGGCACCCGGAGCTGGGTGAGCCCTGGCAGCCGCTCAAGCTCTACTACGACATCGGCTTCTCTCGCGCCAAGATCATGGCCCTGCACGAGGGCATGCTCGCCGCCGGCCTGGAGTCCCCGTACGGCGACTGGATGAAGCGCTGGGAGGACCGGCCGGACAAGGGCGGCCGGATCACCACCCGGGTCGAGTGCGCCGAATACTTCCCGGTCCGCGACGACGCGCTGCGCGCCCACGCCACCCAGATCGACCCGGACGGCTTCTGGTTCCAGGTGCCGATGGAGCTCCAGCAGCGCGCCTGGCCGACCGAGGACTACCAGCTGGCCCGCTCGCTGGTGGACAGCCCGCTGCCCGAGTCCGACCTCTTCGCCGGGGTCCGCGAGACGGCCCATGCCCGCTGATCCGGCGGCGGGCTACGCTGAGAGGCAGTCGCACATCGGAGGAACACCATGCTGACCACCGCCCAGGTGCTCGCGGAGAACAACTTCGGTGACACCCGTACGGGTGGCCTGGCCGGTCCGATGGGCCTCTTCCTCATCGTCGCGCTGGGCACCGTCACCGTCCTGCTGATCCGCAACATGAACGCCCGGCTGCGCCGGCTGCCCGACCGGTTCCCCCCGCAGGCCACTCCGGCGGACCCGGGTCGGGCCGACGCGGCGGTCGTCGATCCGACAGACGGGACCGTCTCGCAGGAATCACCCTCGGACGCTCCCAACGGCTCCCAGCAGCGCCGGAACGGGTAGTCGGCACGTGAATCACGCCGAAGCCGGTGGTCGCCCCCTGTTGCGACCACCGGCTTTGGCTTAGCCTTCCGCCGGGGGGATCGAAAAGTCCCTGAGCCGTGCGCGGAAGGGGGGCGCCGATGTCGGTGGCAGCAGTGACCCCCCACCGTGCCCTCGGACCGCCGGTCGACGGGGTGGGTCCGTGACCTCCGGCAGGGAGGATCGTCCCCCCGATCGGCTCGGCCTGCGCGGCACGCCGGTCGGCGTCCTCCTGGTGACCGCCGCCGTCGCAGCCACCGCGCTGGGTGCGGCGGTGCTCGGGCTCACCGTCCCGACGTCCCTCCCGGCCGACGACCCGCTGCCGGGGCCGGCCCGGTTCGGCCTCGCGGTCGCCGCCTTCGCCGTCGCCCACCTGGCCCGCCTGCGATTCCGTGCCGAGGCCGGGATGGTCAGCATCACCTGGGGCGAGGCCGCCCTCATCGTCTGCCTCTACCTGGTGCCGGCCGGTTGGCTGCCGGCTGCGGCCCTGCTCGGCGCCGGGGCCGCCTGGACCGGGATGTCCCTCTGCGTCGACCGGCGGCCGGTGCTGGAGCTGGTCCGGATCGCCGGCTCACTGACCGCCGCCACCGCCCTCGCGGCCGCGGTCGCCAGCGCCCTCGGCCGCCCGATGCTCGCCGCGCCGACCCCCGAGCTGGCCCTCGCGCTGATCGCCGGCTCGGTGACCTACCTGCTCACCACCGCGTGGCTGGGGGGCGCGACCCTCTCGCTGCGGCACGGCATCCCGATCGGACCGCCGCTGCTCGCCGCGCTCCGCGGCAAGCTGCTCATGTTCGTCGGCAACGTGGCGGTCGGCCTGGTGGTGGTCGCGCTGCTGGAGGTGGACCCGCGCTGGCTGCTGCTCCTGCCGCCGCCGCTCTGGCTGCTCCAGCAGACCTACCGGCACCGGCTCCGGGCCGACCAGGAGCGCCGCACCTGGCGGGCGTTCGCCGAGGCCACGGCGGCGCTCAACCAGCTCGACGAGCGGGGGGTGGCGACCGCCGCGGTCACCGGGGCGCTCTCGCTCTTCGGCGCCGAGCTGGTCGAGGTGGACGTCGCCCGGGGCGACGGGCGGTGGCGGCGCTACCGCGCGGACGCCGGTGGCCAGGTACGCGACCGCGAGGTGCCGCCCCCGGCGCCGGCCGAGACCGGCGAGCACGAGCTGGTGCGGTCGCTCTCGGTGGGCAGCGTGGAGGTGGGCCGGCTGCGCGTCCAGTTCCCCCGGTCGGCGCCGCCCAGCGCCCGGGAACGGGACGGCGTGGCCGCGTTCGGCGACGCGCTGGCCGCCGCCCTGCACGACGCGTCCACCCACCGCGAGCTGCGACTGATCACCGCCCGCTCCTCGTACGAGGCGGTGCACGACCAGCTCACCGGCCTGCTCAACCGGGCCGCCATGCTCACCAAGGGTGACCAGGCGCTGCGGCAGCTGGCCCACGATCACCCCGTCGCGCTGCTGCTGCTCGACGTCAACCAGTTCAAAGAGGTCAACGACACCCTCGGGCACGCCGCCGGGGACCAGCTGCTGCGGCTGACCGCGAACCGGCTGGCCGCCCTGGGCCGCCCCGGGGATCTGCTCGGCCGGCTCGGTGGCGACGAGTTCGCCGTGCTGCTGGCCGGGGTCCCCGTCGTCGACGACCGCGCCGGTCCGATCACGTACGCGCTGCGGCAGGCCCGGGAGATCGCCGAGCGGCTCGCCGCGCCGACCGAGGTGGCCGGGGTGCGGATGTCCGTCGAGGTCGCCGTCGGGGTGGTGGTCGTCGCCGCCGGCGCCGCGGACATGACCGAGCTGCTGCGCCGGGCCGACATCGCCATGTACCAGGCGAAGGACGGTGGTGGCAGCGTCGCCGCGTACGACAGCTCCCGGGACGCGGCGAGCACCGATCACCTGGCCCTCCTGGCCGAGCTGCGCGAGGCCCTGGAGGCCGACGACCAGCTGGTGCTGGCGTTGCAGCCGGCGGTGGACCTGGCCACCGGCGCCCCGACCGGGGTGGAGGCGCTGATCCGCTGGCGGCACCCGCGGCGCGGCTGGCTCGGGCCGGCCGACTTCATCCGGCCGGTGGAGAACAGCGAGCAGCTGGGCACCTTCACCCGGTACGTGCTGGACAAGGCCCTCGCGGTGGCCGCCGGGTGGGCCCGCGAGGGGCTGGACGTGCCGATCTCCGTGAACCTCTCGGCGCGCAGCCTGCTCGACCCGCGGCTGCCCGGGGAGATCGGTGACGCGCTGCGCCGGCACCAGGTCCCGCCGCACCGGCTGGTCCTGGAGATCACCGAGACGGTGGTGATGAGCGAGCTGGAAGTCATCGACGAGGTGCTGGCCACCCTGCGGTCGATGGGGGTGCAGCTCGCGGTCGACGACTTCGGCACCGGCTTCTCGTCGCTGACCTTCCTGACCCGGATCGCCGTCGACGAGCTGAAGGTCGACCGCTCCTTCGTGATCCGGATGGCCGACTCGCCAGAGGCGGCGGCGATCGTGCGGACCACGGTCGGGCTCGCCCACGAGCTGGGGCTGCGGGTGGTGGCCGAGGGCGTGGAGACCGCCGAGCAGCGGACCGCCCTGGCCGAGCTGGGCTGCACGGCGGCGCAGGGCTACCACTTCTTCAAGCCGATGCCGGCCGAGAAGATCGGCGCGGTGCTGGGGTCGCTGCGCGACGGCGCCCAGGGCAACGTGTTCCCGCTCCGCGCCGACGGCGCCTCCTGACCGGCGTCGCATCCTCCGGCGACCGCGCGCACCGGCCCCGGGGCTGGATATGGTCGTCGGGTGAACCGACTTGCCGAGGCCACCTCGCCGTACCTGCTCCAGCACGCCGACAACCCGGTCGACTGGTGGCCCTGGTGCGACGAGGCGTTCGCGGAGGCGAAGCGGCGGGACGTGCCGGTGCTCATCTCGGTCGGCTACGCCGCCTGCCACTGGTGCCACGTGATGGCGCACGAGTCGTTCGAGAACGAGGGCGTCGCCCAGCTCATGAACGACGACTTCGTCTGCGTCAAGGTGGACCGGGAGGAGCGCCCGGACGTCGACGCCGTCTACATGACCGCAACCCAGGCGATGACCGGGCAGGGCGGCTGGCCGATGACCGTCTTCGCCACCCCGGACGGCACCCCGTTCTTCTGCGGCACCTACTTCCCGCGGCCGAACTTCATCCGGCTGCTCGGCTCGGTCGCCACGGCGTGGCGGGACCAGCGCGAGGCGGTGCTGCGGCAGGGGGCCGCCGTGGTCGAGGCGATTGGCGGCGCCCAGGCCGTGGGCGGACTCACCGCCCCGCTCACCGCCGACCTGCTCGACGCCGCCGCGGCGCAGCTCGCCGGGGAGTACGACGAGACGAACGGCGGCTTCGGCGGGGCACCCAAGTTCCCGCCGCACATGAACCTGCTCTTCCTGCTCCGGCACCACCAGCGCACCGGCTCGGCGCGGAGCCTGGAGATCGTCCGGCACACCTGCGAGGCGATGGCCCGGGGCGGCCTGCACGACCAGCTCGCCGGCGGGTTCGCCCGCTACTCGGTGGACGGCCACTGGACCGTGCCGCACTTCGAGAAGATGCTCTACGACAACGCGCTCCTGCTGCGGGTCTACACCCAGCTCTGGCGGCTCAGCGGGGACCGGCTGGCCCGGCGGGTGGCCCGGGACACCGCCCGGTTCCTCGCCGACGAGCTGCACCGCCCCGGCGAGGGCTTCGCCTCCGCACTGGACGCCGACACCCAGGGCGTCGAGGGTCTCACCTACGTCTGGACCCCGGCCCAGCTCGTCGAGGTGCTGGGGGAGGAGGACGGCCGCTTCGCTGCCGACCTCTTCGCGGTGACCGACGAAGGCACCTTTGAGCACGGCACGAGCGTGCTGAAGCTGGCCCGGGACGTCGACGGCGCCGACCCGGCGGTCCGGGCCCGCTGGCGGGAGGTCGTCGGCCGGCTGCTCGCCGCCCGGGACACCCGCCCCCAGCCGGCCCGGGACGACAAGGTGGTGGCCGCCTGGAACGGGTTGGCGATCACCGCGATCGCCGAGTTCCAGCAGGTCGCCGCCCTCTACGCGGACCCCGACGACGAGGACGCGAACCTCATGGAGGGGGTCACCATCGTGGCCGACGGCGCGATGCGCGACGCCGCCGAACACCTGGCGGCCGTGCACCTGGTGGACCGCCGGCTGCGCCGGGTCTCCCGGGACAAGGTGGTCGGCGAGCCGGCCGGGGTGCTGGAGGACTACGGCTGCGTGGCCGAGGCGTACTGCGCCCTGCACCAGCTCACCGGCGAGGGGCGCTGGCTGACCCTGGCCGGGCAGTTGCTCGACGTGGCGCTGGCCCGGTTCGCCGCCCCGGACGGCGGCTTCTACGACACCGCCGACGACGGCGAGCGGCTGGTGACCCGGCCCGCCGACCCCACCGACAACGCCACCCCGTCGGGCCGCTCGGCGCTGGTCGCGGCGCTGGTCGCGTATGCGGCGCTGACCGGGGAGACCCGCTACCGGGAGGCGGCCGAGACGGCCCTGTCGACGGTCGCGCCGATCGTCGGCCGGCACGCCCGGTTCACCGGGTACGCGGCCACTGTCGGCGAGGCGCTGGTCTCCGGGCCGTACGAGATCGCCGTGGTGACCGACGACCCGGTGGGTGACCCGCTCGTCGCGGCCGCCCACCGGCACGCCCCGCCGGGGGCCGTGGTGGTGGCGGGCCGCAGCGACCAGCCGGGCGTGCCGCTGCTGGCCGACCGGCCGCTGGTCGGCGGGCGGCCCGCCGCGTACGTGTGCCGGGGTTTCGTCTGCCAGCGGCCGGTGACCTCGGTCGACGACCTGGTCGCCCAGCTCGGCTGAGCGGTCAGGGCCAGAGCAGCTCCCGCGCCCAGCCGGTTCCGGCGCGGCGGTAGCGCAGCCGGACGTGCCGGCGTTCCCGGTCGGCCTGCCAGAACTCGACGGTCGCGGGGGTGACCGAGTAGACCGTGTGCGCCTCGGCGACCAGCCCGGGGTCGGCGGCCAGCCGGGTCCGCACCTCGGCCAGTTCCCGGTCCAGCTCGGCGCGGTCGGTCAGCACGGCGCTCTGCCAACCGGCCAGGGTGGCGATCCGGGAGCCCTCCGGGCGGGCCAGGAAGTCCTGGCGGGAGACCTCCGGGTCGGCGGGCCGGGCGGTGCCGCGTACCCGGACCTGCCGGCCCTGCTCCCGCCAGTGGAAGCTCAGCGCGATCCGCGGGTTGCCGGCGAGCTGCCGCCCCTTGGCGCTGGTCGCCGTGGTGGCGAAGTGCCAGCCCTCGTCGTCCAGGTCCTTGAGGATGAGCACCCGCGCGTCCGGGGCGCCGTCGGCGTCGACGGTCGAGACGGTCATCGCGTGCGGCTCGTCCACGCCGGCGTCGATCGCTGCGGCCAGCCAGGAGGCGAAGAGCGGGACCGGCGCGTCGGGCGCGTCGGCGGGATCGAACGGGGGCATCTCGTGCGCGAGCACGGGAAGCCCGCGCAGCAGGTCGCGGGTGGTCATGGCCTGATCATGTCAAGCTTCGGCCGGTGGCCGGTCCCCGCCGGTCTCCGGGGCTCCCGGCCGCAGCGGCCCGGGCAGGGCGTCGAACCACTCCAGCACCGCCCGTTCGTAGGCCAGCCCGAAGCGCAGCGTCGCCACGGAGTACGGGTCGATCTCGTCCGCCTCCGCCGGCAGCGCGGCGGCCACCTGCTCGTACTCGGCCAGCCGGGCGGCGTGGGCGGTCCGGTGCCCGGCCAGGTACTCCGCCAGCCGTTCCGCTGGCAGGTGCCGCCCGAAGAGCACCGTCAACAGCAGTGGGAACCGGATGGTCTCCGCCGCCGGCGGCTTCGCGGCCCATTCGGCGAACGCCGCGCGTCCGGCCTCGGTGATCTCGTACGGCTGCCGGTCGCGCCGCCCGCGTTCGCCGGCCCGGACCAGCCCGGCGGACGCCATCGCGGTCAACTCGCGGTAGACCTGGCTCTGGGTCAGCGACCAGAACGCCCCGATCCGCTGCTGGGCGTACTCGACCAGGTCCCACCCGGTCATCGGGCCCTCGTGCAGGAAGCCGAGCAGGGAGGCGGCGGTGGCGTTCAACGGCCGGTCCGGCATGGGCGGCGCTCCTTCTCGATATCGCTTGACATCCCATTGTGTCAGGTCCCATGCTGGCCTTACCGACCTCCCATTGTGGGAGGTCGAGAAGCGGGGGGAATCGTCATGCGGACCTTTCTGGTCGTCATCCACGCCCTCAGCGGCATCAGCGGCCTGCTGCTCGCGCTGCCCGTGCTGCTCGCCCCGAAGCGGCGGGGCCGCCACACCCGGCTGGGCTGGGCCTACGCCGCGTCGGCCCTCGGCCTGAGCCTCAGCGCGCTCGGCCTGTTCGCCCTCGAACCGGCGCGGTTGTGGGGCCTCGCCGTGCTCGGCGCACTCACCCTGGGCTGGCTGATCGGCGGCCTCTGGATCGCCCGCCGCCGCCCCCGACGCCTCGGCGCCCGCGGGTGGCGGATCTGGCACCTCAACCTGATGGGCAGCACCGTGATCGCCTTCGTCACCGGCTTCGCCGTGCAGATGACCGACGGCAACCTGATCGCCTGGCTCGCGCCCACCGTGATCGGCTCCGCGCTGATCGCCCGGCGTACCGCCCGGGAGGTGGCCCGCCGTCCGCGCCGCGTCGCGGTCCATCCCGCCTGACATCGCCCGCCCGCTTCGTGGACCTCTCGGCCGGTGGCGTCGGCCGCCCGGATAGGCTGGCGGCGCTATGGATTCCCGTACCGGACTGCCCGTCGTCGGCATGGTGGGCGGTGGCCAGCTGGCCCGGATGACCCACCAGGCCGCCATCGCCCTCGGCCAGTCGCTGCGCGTGCTGGCGCTCGCCCCGGACGACGGTGCCGCCCTGGTCGCGGCCGACGTCCAGTACGGCGACCACACCGACCTCACCGCCCTGCGCACCTTCGCCAAGGGCTGCGACGTGGTCACCTTCGACCACGAGCACGTGCCCAGCGAGCACATCCGCGCCCTCGCCGACGAGGGGGTGAAGCTCTTCCCCCCGGCCGACGCGCTGCTGCACGCGCAGGACAAGCGGGTGATGCGCGAGCGGCTCGGTGAGCTGGGCGCGCCGAACCCGGCCTGGCAGCCGGTCGAGCAGGCCGCCGACCTGGTGGCCTTCGGTGCCGAGGTCGGCTGGCCGGTGGTGCTCAAGGCGGCCCGGGGCGGCTACGACGGCCGGGGCGTGTGGCTGGTGGACGACGCCGTCCAGGCCGAGGAACTGGTGGCGACCCTCCTCGCCGGGGGCACCCCGTTGATCGTCGAGGAGCGGGTCGCGCTGCGCCGGGAGCTGGCCGTGCAGGTGGCCCGCTCGCCGTTCGGGCAGGTCGCCGCGTACCCGGTGGTGGAGACGGTGCAGCGGGACGGGATCTGTGTCGAGGTGCTCGCCCCGGCGCCCGGCCTGCCGGAGGAGCTGGCGGTCGCCGCCCAGCAGCTCGCCATCGACCTGGCCACCGCGCTCGGCGTGATCGGCCTGCTGGCCGTGGAGCTGTTCGAGACGCCCGCCGGGCTGGTGGTCAACGAGCTGGCCATGCGGCCGCACAACTCGGGGCACTGGACCATCGAGGGCGCTCGGACCTCCCAGTTCGAGCAGCACCTGCGGGCGGTGCTGGACTACCCGATGGGGGACACCTCGCTCACCGCGCCGGTCGTGGTGATGGCGAACGTGCTCGGCGGCGAGCCGGGCGGGATGTCCATCGACGAGCGGCTGCACCACCTGTTCGCCGCGGAGCCCGGAGCCAAGGTCCACCTGTACGGCAAGCAGGTGCGGCCCGGCCGCAAGATCGGGCACGTCACGGTGCTCGGTGACGACCTGGACGACGTACGGGCCCGGGCCGCGCGAGCCGCCCGCTGGCTGCGGGAAGGACGCGAGTGAGCACCGTCGGACTGATCATGGGCAGCGACTCGGACTGGCCCACGATGAAGGCCGCCGCCGAGGCGCTGGACGAGTTCGAGGTGCCGTACGAGGTCGGTGTGGTCTCCGCGCACCGCACGCCGGCCAAGATGATCGAGTACGGCCGTGCCGCGGCCGGTCGGGGCGTCAAGGTCATCATCGCCGGGGCGGGCGGCGCGGCCCACCTGCCCGGCATGGTCGCCTCGGTCACCCCGCTGCCGGTGATCGGCGTGCCGGTGCCGTTGAAGTACCTGGACGGGATGGACTCCCTGCTGTCCATCGTGCAGATGCCGGCCGGCGTGCCGGTGGCCACCGTCTCCATCGGCAACGCGCGCAACGCCGGGCTCCTCGCGGTGCGGATTCTGGCCGCCGGCGACCCGGTGCTGCTCCAGCGGATGGCGGACTACCAGGCGAGCCTGGAGGACCTGGTCGCCGAGAAGGACGCCGCCCTCCGCGCCTCCCTGTCCTGACCCCTTCCGCCCGGCCCTGACCCACCCTGGCCCGGCCGGCCTGGCCCGCCGGGCGCGCGCCCTGGGCCTGGCTTGGCCTTGATCGACTCGCTCTGCGGCAGGGCGGGCCCTGCATCGCCCGGGAGACCCCGAGCCGCCGCATCCCGAGTCGATCAAGCGGGGTGGGCTGGCCGGCACCGACCCGCGAACCGGGCCCCCTCTGCCCGCCCACCACGGCGGACGCCAGCCCCTCCGGTTTCACCGCATGCCGCGCAGGGCCGTCTGCAGGCGTTCCTGGGCGCGGCGGCGGCGCTCGTTGCTCGCCCCGAGCACCAGCAGGATGAAGCCGACCGGGATCAGCACCAGCCACGGGCCGAGGGCGAACAGGGCGTGGATCGCGGCGACCGCGGTGACCGTGGCCCCCACGATCACCGGTGCCTGCTGCCGGGTCATCGAGCCGAAGATCAGCACCGCCACCGCGCCGAGCAGCAGCAGCACCTGCCGCAGCATGGTGGAGTCGGTGGCCACCACGATCGCCAGGGTGGGCAGGAACGCGGCGACCAGGGCCGGACCGTACGCCACCCAGCTGGACAGGTCGGGGCGGTGGCGCAACTCCAGCACCCCGACGAGCAGGGCGAGCAGGGCGAACGGAAGGGTGTACGCCTCGGGCAGCGCCACGTCGGCCACCCGCATCAGGATCCACCAGGCGCTGATCTCGCAGGCCACCACCGACCAGAACAGGATCCGCCGTTCCACCGGCCGGCGGCCGGGCCGGCTGGCCGCCACCCCGAGCACGCCGCCCCACGCGGCAAGCAGCGCGGCGATGTGCCGCGGCGAGTCGTACGCCAGGGCCAGCGCGATGAGTGCCGCCGCGTAGCCGCTCCACTCCACGGTGGCCGCCTCCCGGTACGCCTCCGGGCGGCGCAGCCGGGGCAGGGTGGCGGCGAAGACCTGGAGCGCGGCCCCGACCGCCAGCACCCCGAACGCCGACCAGACCGCGGCGAGGCCGGCCACCAGCCCGAGGGTGAGCACGAACAGTTCGGCCATCAGCGAGGCGAAGAGCCAGCCGAGGATGCGGGCCCGCTGGGTGGTGCCGAAGAGCGCGGCGACCACGCCGACGCCCACCGCCCCGCCGAGTGTGAAGAGGGTCAGCTGTCGGGTGGCGAGGCTGCCGGCCAGGCCCGCGCCCCCGGCGGCCAGGCCGATCGCGAAGACCAGCACCCGGGCGATCCGGATCGAGCGGGCCGGTTCGACCAGCGGCGGCGGCGGGGTGAGGGCCAGCCCGAGCATGGCCAACGTGAAGACCGCCAGCCCGGCCAGCGCGCTCTCCGGCCAGCCCTGGCCGAGCGCCACCGGCGTGATCAGCAGGGTGACGGCCGCGCCCGGCAGCACCACCGGTACGGCCCGGGACCGCCGGCCGCCGCTGAACCCGGTGGCGGCCAGCGCCGCCGTGGCGGTGAGCAGCAGCGCGGTGAGCACGTGGGTGGGATCCACCGCCTCGGATGGCGGGGTGCGCAGGCCGGGCGGCGGCCCCTGCCAGACCCGGGACAGCACCTGCATCGGCTCCACAAGGGCGACCAGCAGGGGCGGGGCGAGGGCCACCAGGGCGAGGGCGACCGGCAGCACCGCCGCCGCGAGGGCCCCGGCCGCCGGGTCGACCCGCCAGCGCAGCTCCGGGTCGTCGGGCAACCGGCGCAGCGCGCCGTTCAGCAGCACCGACCAGCGGCGTACCGGGCGGGCGGACCCGGCGGGTGGCACGGTGGCGGCCCGGATCAGCTCCGCGAGCACGCCGAGCAGCGCCGCCGCGGCGGCGTACACCCCGGAGGGCAGGTGGGTGAGCACGGCCGCGACCGCGCTGATCGTGCCGCCGCCGACCACGGCCACGCTCGCGTACGGCAGGTACTGCGGGACCTGCCGGCGGACCGCCCCCACGGCGGCCAGGCCGATGCTGGAGGCGGCCAGGGCGGCGGTCAGCACCACCTGCGGCGACCGGCCGAACTCGGCGGCCAGGGCGGCCACCGCCCCGGGCAGCGCG
>NZ_JBSGJR010000009.1:0-41182 GCF_053605645.1 Micromonospora sp. NPDC003776 | reverse complement strand
CGCGACCCGCGAACGGTCGCGAGCGGCGCCCAGACTCTTCTCGCTCGTTCTCTCCGGAGGTTCTCCATGCCCGCGAATGCGGATGGCTCCCGCATGCCCAAAAACCGCAACACGACCCCGAAAGACCAGGCCAACCCGAGCATCAACCGCAGGGTCAAGGTTGCCGCCGGCGGCGGTTTCGGGACGTTGTTGGCCTCGTCGCTCACCCAGGTGCTCGGCTTGGTCCCGCCCGGCCTCGAGACCAAGTTCCATGGCGGTCTCGCCTTGGTCGGCGTGACCGGCCTGCTCTACTTGGCGCTGCCCCGCAAGGCCAAGATCACCTTGGAATGGGAACGATGATCGCAGACCGTTACGGGGTTCGCGAATTGGCCACCCTCAGTTAGTCCGGAAAAGGCGGTATTGCCTGAAGCGGCTGTCGCCCCGCTGCCCGGCGGTCAGCACCATCGCCAAGGGTTCCTGTTCTTGCTCGCAGCTCAGGTGCAGCTTCGTGGTCAACCCACCCCGCGACCGGCCGAGCGCGTGGTCTGCCGGCTCGACGCTGACCCCGCCGAGCGGTTCGACCTGCAGATCCCCCTCTCCGCGCTCCGGCTGCATGCTGATGGGCCCGAGCGCCGACGAGCACACGGTCAAACGGATCGCCGCGCAGTTCTGGCTCGGCCTCACCGCCACACCCACCCGACGCGACGGCCTCGGCCAACTCGTCACCTGGCAACTCGGACCCGTCCGCCACACCCTGTCCGACGAGGAACAAGGCACCCTCGCAGCCGCGATGCACACCGACGCCGGACCCCGACGAGCGCTGTTCATCCACGAGACCACCTTCCAGCCCGGCGACGTCGACCTGGACGCGCCCGGCGCACTCGCCGAGGTGCACCGAAGGCTGGCCCTCGACGAGCCCCGCAACACCCAGATCGCCGACGATGTCGCCGCGGCCCTGACCCGCGGTCGCAACTGTCTCGTGCTGACCCGCCGGGTCGCGCAGGTCGAGGCACTCACCGCCCTGCTCGCCGCACGCGGACATCAGCCGCTGGTGCTTCAAGGCGCGATGAGCACCCGCGAACGGCGGGCCATCGTTGACCGGCTCGACGGCGCCAAGGCCGGCGACGGCCTCCTTGTCATCGGCACCACACCGTTCATCGGTGAAGGCTTCGACGCCCCCGCCCTCGACACACTCTTCCTCGCCGGCCCGATCTCCTACGACGGGCTTCTCGTCCAGTGCGCCGGCCGCGTCATCCGCGCCGCGCCCGGCAAGGACCTCGCCGAGGTCCACGACTACCACGACCCGGCCACACCAATCCTCGCCGCCTCACTCCCACGCCGCATGCCCGGATACCGGGCCCTCGGCTTCACCAGGACATGAGCGCATGCCATCGCGATCATCATGACTGGTCCGCCGGCTACAGAGACATGACGTAAGCCAAGCGTGCTGGGCCTAGCCTGGTAGGCTAGCGGTCATGGGCCGGTTCTCCGAGGATGAGCTGCAGGCAGTTGTCTCCCGGTATGAGGCGACGCGCGCAGCCGCGTTGACCGAGCGGGACGAGCAGCTGCGGGCGTTCCACGCGGCCGGGTGGCGGCCGGTGGATCTGCAGCGGGTCACCGGATACAGCCGGGAAACGATCCGTCAGGCACTACGACCGGAAGTCCGGCGGGCGACCAACATCAACCGGCGCAGAACATCACCCCAGCCGCCAGCGGACTACCAACCCTACGGCGACCGGAAGCCCTACGTGGTAGCCGAAACCCTCACCGAACTGCACGGTCCCACCGAAGGGACGGTGACGCTTCCGCATCACCTCGACTGGTCCGGGCACGCCGAGTACGACCTGAACCGGCCCGCACGCCTGGCCAGCATGTACAAGGTAGTGCTCACCGAAGCCAGTACAGTCGAGGATCTGCACACCTGGCTCGACACCGACCTCCTCCGGCGACTCTGGCCCACCCTCTGGCTGCCACCCCAGCTCCGCCAGCGCTGGGAGGAAGCCTTCCCCGAACTCGCCGCGGCCCGTAGCGAGGCGGCGTAGCGGTGGACCCCTTCCACGAACGCCTCGCCCGTACCGGACTCGGCGCGGCCGATCGATACGGCTTCGCGCTGGCCGGCGGCTACGCGGTTCAGGCCGCCGGGCTCGTCGAGCGACCCAGCGAGGACGTCGACCTGTTCACCGCCTGGGACCGCCGCGACGAGTTCACCGCCGCGGTCACCGCCGTC
This sequence comes from Micromonospora sp. NPDC003776, assembly GCF_053605645.1. Classification (NCBI taxonomy): domain Bacteria; kingdom Bacillati; phylum Actinomycetota; class Actinomycetes; order Micromonosporales; family Micromonosporaceae; genus Micromonospora; species Micromonospora sp. NPDC003776. The sequence goes on along the minus strand of NZ_JBSGJR010000009.1, from coordinate 38,976 downwards.
GTGCACGCCTACCGAGACGACGGCTTGACCGTCGAGACCGAGCGCCAGTACGACACCTTCGCCCGCCTGGCCGTCACCGACGGCGTGCGGACCTCCAAGGTCGAACTCGGCGTCGACTGGCGTGCCAACGAACCAATCCTCATGGCGATCGGACCGGTACTGCACCCCGACGACGCGGTCGCGAACAAGATGAGCGCCCTCTACGGGCGAGCGTTCGCCCGGGATTTCATCGACATCGACGCCACCCTCCGATCAGGCCGCTACACCCGCAAAGCCCTCCTCGCCCTCGCGCAGCGCGCCGACCGTGGCTTCGACCCGCGCATCTTCGCCGACGCCCTCGGACAAGCCACCCAGCTCGACCCCGACGACTTCGCCCAGTACCGCGTCACCGGCCCAGCGCTCGACGAACTCCGAAGCCGATTCGCCGAATGGCGCCGCGAACTGCTCGACGACGAGGAAGGACGACTCGGCCCCGACTCACGGCAACGTTGAGCCCGCACCCGCAGGACCCACAACGTTCCAGCTGATCTTCAGCAAGCGATCGCAGCGAGCCCGCGAAGCGACCGGCACGCCACGAGGGACGGCAGGAGAACCGCAGGTCGTCCGCCTGGGGACACCAGCACAGCGTCGGGTTAGGAAACCGTTGCTCTATCCCCTGAGCTACGAGGACGCGAGGGCCTAGTCCAGCGACCTGGGCGTTCACCTGGGGTGGCAGGGAGTGGCCCCCGTTCGCCCACGTCCCCCGCACCCCTGTTCTCCCAGTCCAGGACCGCACCCGAGCACACGAACGCCGGTTTGCGACCGGCGGTCGGCCACGGTGACCCGCGCTGGCACCGGTTGACCCGGGTTGGCATCCGCTGGAGAGCACACAGAGCGCACATCACGCAAGATCATGGTGTGCCGCCCGCTCTACCGGCCCGGGGAGTCGCCAGCCGGCAGCGCTCACGGACCTCGCAACGGCTCCCCCCGCCCGATCACATCAAGACTTTCATGGTCGATCTGGCCCGGCTGGAGCGCGCCGACGTCGTCCTCGACACCTGCATGGGCTCCGGCGGCTTCCTCATGGACGCTATGGAGCAACTCGTCGACAAGGCCCACGGCGACGGGAAGAAGATCGAGCACATACACGAGCACCAGCTGATCGGGCTGGAGCTGGACCCGATCCTGTTCGCTCTCACCTGCTCGAACATGTTTCTCCATGGCGATGGCCGGTCGAACCTGCTCTACCGCGATTCGCTCATCACGCGCGGCAAGTCGTTCACCGTGGCCAGGCGAGATGAGAAGTTTCGCGATTACGTCAAGGGTCTGAAGCCGACCAAGTGCGTGATCAACCCGCCGTACGAGAATGACAACCCGATCAATTTTACGATGTCGGCGATCGAGTACCTCGAAGAGGGCGGTCGGCTGGTCATCATCATTCCGAACAACACGCTGTCGAAGAACTCGAACCAGAAGGCCTCTTTCGCGATCCTCGAGCGTGCTCGCCTCGACTTCGTCATCGACATGCCCCAGCAGCTCTTCTTCGAGCAGAAGCGCGGCGTGAAGACGTCCATCTTCGGCTTCACCAAGACGAGCAACGGTCACGACCACGACACTCTCGTGACCTTTGTCGATATGGAGAACGACGGGCACGAGGTGCAGCTCGCGCACGGACGCCGCGATACCGGCCGCTGGGGAGGCATCGCCGCGAACGTCCAGCGCGCCATCCGTGACGGTCTGGAAGACCGGGCGGCCCGGTCCTGGCGCACGCCGGTCTTCGACGATGCCGGACGGTTCATGCCGCGCGGCGTCCGTCAGAACCCTTGGCCGCAGACGCAGTCGCACGACCTGGACACGGCGATCGCCGACTGGCAGGAAGCGCGTGCTGTCCGCGAGGAAGCCCAGGCGGCGATGGCGGCGGTGCTGTCAGCCGCAGGCATCGGCGGCTTCGATGACTGAGTGGCGCTCTGTTCCTCTTGAGCGGCTGGTAACCCAGCACCTTCCGGAACTGGTCACGCCTAACGATGACGACACCGTTCGATTCGCGGGTGTGCGCTGGTACGGCGACGGTCTATTCGTGCGCGAGGAGCGCAAGGGCTTCGCAGTCAAGGGGAAGTGCTACGCGCTGAAGCCGGGCCTGCTGGTCTACAATCGGCTGTTTGCCTGGAAGCAGTCGTTCGCGGTCGTCACGGACGATTACGACGGAGTCGTGGTCTCGAATGAGTTCCCCCAGTTCGAGGTGGATACCGCGCAGGCGACGCCGGAGTTCCTCGCCCTCTACTGCTCGTCGCCTGTCTTCGCGGCCAAGGCACTAAGCCTGTCGTCCGGATCAGCTGCCGTGAGCCGGAACCGGCTGAAGGAAGCCGACTTCCTCCGGCTGGAGGTCGCGTGTCCGCCGCTGGAGGTGCAGGGGCGCATCCTCGAGGTCATCACCGCTGTCGACACCGTCACCGACGCGTTGCTGGCCGAGCTGGAAGCCGCGGCGGCAGTCCGGACGGCCCTGCTCGACGAGCTGCTGCGGCGACGGGATGACTCGTGGACCGACAAGCCGATAGGCAAACTCGGCTCCGTGACTCGGGGTAAGCGATTCATCAAGTCGGACTACGTCGACAGCGGCATCGGCTGCATCCACTACTCGCAGATCCACACGGACTTCGGCGCGCACACCGACGAGGTCCACTCCTGGCTGCCGGAGGGAATGCGCCCCAAGCTGCGGTTCGCCAAGCCGGGTGACCTCGTGATCGCCGGCACCAGTGAGAACTTCGACGGGGTGCTAAAAGCCGTTGCCTGGCTCGGCGACGAAGACGTGGCGGTGCATGACGACGCGTACATCTTCGAGCACGAGCTGGAGCCCCGGTTTATGTCCTACGTGTTCGCGTCTCCTGGGTTCCGTGCGCAGCTGCCGGCCGTTATCTCGAATACCAAAGTCGTTCGGGTCTCCAAGGACGCGCTCGAGCGGTTGACCGTTCCGGTGCCGCCCCCTGACACGCAGGTGATGATCGCCGACACGATGGATACCATCGACCGGCAGGTGCGAGCGACCTCGGATGAGGTTGCTCGAGCCCAGACCGCCCGCGCGGCGCTGCTGGACGCCCTGTTGACCCACAAGATCGACGTCACGCCGTCCGACCTGCCTGACGACCCGGCATAACATGCAGCGCCCGGGCGCCAGGAGGCTCGTTGATGACCTCGATCAAGGCCTCGAGGTCCTTCTGCCAGGTCAGCAGCTCAGCGAGTGTTGGCTCGTTCATGTCGCCGTCTCTGACGTTGATCGTGTTGTAGTTGACCCCAAGGTTCTCTGCCAGCCGGGCTGCCCTCTCGCGCACTGCCTTCGTTGGGTGGGTCGCGTGCAGCTTACGAAGGTCGCGAATGACGTCACCGACATCCGCATGCCCGCCGGATGGCAGATGGGCTGGATACATGTCGTGGTCTAGCCCGTACTTTTCCATAGCCTCGTAATAGATCCAGGCCAACGCGTTGCCAGCCAACTCAGCCGCCTCTTTGCGGGCCTCGAAGTGGGCCTGCTGTTGCAGCATCGCCTGTTGGTGTCGGTGATCCACCTGCTGGCGTTCGCGCTGGCCTTCGAGGTCCAGCCTCTGGCGCTCCCGCAGCCCGTCCAAATCCAGCTTCTGCCGGTCCGCTTGGCCCGCCAACTCCAGCTGCTGGCGTTGGACCTGCTGGCTGCCAGTGAGCTTAAGGTTCCAGCGATCGTACGCACCCTTTAGAGCTCCGCCCAGAAGTCCCGACATGCCAATCAAGGTGGCCCATCCAGTCCAGTCTGGCAACGGCACGTTGTCTCCTCGTTACGCCTCGAAGGATAGGCACCAGTCCGCCGCCAGCTTGCCGGGCTCCGATGTAGGCGGCAAGGGCCACTACCTCAACCGAAGAACTCGCCGACGTCAGAGCGGCAATCCGTCGGATCTGAGACGATCCACAGACCGCCAGAGGGGTTCGGGGTTCAAGCCTCAGTCCTTCGCAACGGTGCTCGAGCCGGGCCGACGGAGAAGCCGGAGCGCCCGTCGCCAACCTGCGAGGGGTTTGACGGGACGGGGTTGAGTGGTTCCGCATGGTTGCGATGAGGTGAGCGATCGCCTCCTGAAGGGTTGCCTCGGCCGCCGTACGCGCTGCTCTGGCCACGTTCGGGCGGTAGAGGTTGTCCTGACCGTAGGCACTCATAACCGCAGCCGCCGCCTCAGAGGTCTGTATCGCAGCTTGCACGACTTCCTCCTCAGCTAGCAATGCGGCACGACTGATGGCGGTGATCAGCCGGAGATACGGGTCGCGCACCAACCCTTCGACTGGCGCACGCCGGCGCTCAGCTACTGATTGGTGTCGAGGACGACTGGGCAGGCACGAGTATCCGGTCCCAGATCCGGGTACGCCCCTCTGTGCTGCCGCACGGGCTGGCCCCTGCGGTACTCGATGCCCTTCTAGGACATACGTACCAATTAGCCTCGAATACTCCTTTCGTCCGCTTCGTCCCTTGCGAGATGAGGTCTTCACAGGGTATCGTTGCGATTTTCTCAAGATCGGCTTAGGATGGACCCATGGCCGTCAGTCGTGAGCTCCTCGCCGACCGTATCCGTGCGGCAATGAATGAGGCTGGGATGACCCAGCAACAGCTCGCGGATTCCATCAATATCGATGCATCGGCCCTCTCCCGGGCTCTGTCCTGTCAGCGCAACTTCAAGTCGCTGGAGGTCGCACTGATTGCTGAGACGCTCCGTGTCTCAGTCCAGTCCCTCCTGTCAGAGCAGGAGCAGCCAGCCGTCCTCCTGGCGGCTCGCGCTCAGCCAGACACCTCACCGGCGTTGGCGTCAGCCTTGGCTCGGACAGAGGAATATGTCGAGCTGGATCGCCTTCTGGGTGATCTCGGCTTCGCTTGGGCGGCTGCCCTGGGAGGCGCGCCTGAGGATGTCATGGGAAGCCCACACCAGCAGGGCGCAGTGCTGAGTGCCCAGTTGAGGTCCCAGCTTGGGGTGGGGGATGACGTCTTTCCCTATGAGCTGTCCGACTTTGCCGTTCTACTGGAGAAGCGGCTCGGGATAGACATCGGTTTCGAGCCACTTCCTGCCGGGCTTGATGGGCTTAGCGTGTCAAGTGGCGGTTTCCGCCTCGCGCTAGTGAATAGTGGCATCTCCGCCACTCGTCAGCGCTTCACCCTAGCCCACGAGATCGGTCATCTTTTTACGGGCGATTCCCAAGCTCTGCGAATCGACGAAAACGTCTTCGGCCGCACGAATCCAGACGAAGAGCGCGCGAACGCTTTTGCGGCTGCATTCTTGATGCCAGAAAATGCTCTCAAGGCTGCAGTCCCCCGAGGCTATGTCTCTGAAGATCTGGTAACGGAGCTTCTGAGCCGATATGGCGTGAGCCTGGACGCACTTGCGTTCCGCCTACACAACATCGGAGTAATCAATGCTGCCGGCCGGGACAGGATTCGTTCCATGTCCTCGACTCGCATCGCGCTACGCAGCGGAAGAACCAGTGACCTTCAAGCACGTGGCGATAGACGAGTACCGGGTAATCTGCTTTACAGGTCGATTGAGGCTTATGTCCAGGGCAAGATTAGCGTAAAGCCGCTCGCCAGGCTGCTCTCGGTCGAACCTGATCAGTTGCTTGACGAACTTGCCCCGTTCCGACGGCGTGATCGCAAGGCGACCGAATCGCTGGAGCCTGCTCTGTGAGTGCCAGGGTTGGGGATGTCTACTTCGATACGTGCACCCTTTCCAACTTCGCCGCCGTCGATCGCCTCGACCTGCTGGAAGAACGGTACGGCTATAGGACTCGGTGGACTGAGACTGTCCGCCTCGAAGTGAAGAGGGGCGTATCTTCAAGCCCATACCTCCAACGCGTCCTAGACACGCCATGGCTGGGCGATCCTCTCGAAATCGAAGGAACAACTGCAGCCTTAACCGAAATCGACAATATTCGCCGAGGGCTTGGCGGCACAGCAAACAACCCATTGGAACATTTGGGCGAGGCCGAGATCATCTATCACATCGAAAGCGTGGACCCCTCCGGCACCTTCATATCGGACGATTATTCAGCCCTCGATTTCGCCGCAGCCAGGGGCATCGCCACCATAGACACACGACGGATCCTTGAGGAGTGCTACTCGTTAGGAGAAATTGGCTGCCCTGACGCCTTCCGCCTTATGCAGGAGATGCAATCGCACGATCGTATGGTGCGTGTTCCTGCAAGCCATATGGCGGTATGCCCCAGCTAAGGATTAGCAGCTGAAGCTGATCCTTCCCATCCCGCATGCCCTCGACCCGCCTCCTGGAGGGCGTTGTGCCTGCCGAAATTTCATCCGGGCAGTTCAGGCGGGAAGTTCGTTTTCGCGTAGGATGCCGCCGAGATGGTCACGTCGGCGGATGTCGAGGGGGCGATCGGGTCCGGATCAGTGATCGGTTCGGACAGCGGCTGGAGTGGTCTGGCGTTGGCGATGCCTTGGTGCGGCCGGCGTCGTTGTAGAACGCTTCGTATTCGCGTAGGGCGTGCAGCAAATGACGCTGGTTCCAGATGAGGTGCAGTCGAGCAGCTCACCGCGGCAGGTCCGTACCCATCGTTCCATGATCGCGTTCGTGCGGGGTATCTCGATGCCGCTGTCTACGACCTTAATACCGGCGTCGTGGAGATCCATGGCGAGGTTGCGGGCGGCCTGGTGACCTATGCGGCGGTCGGGCGGCCGGTGGCGCCCAGGATCGGGATGCGACGGCTGGCGTGTTCGATGACCGCGAAGACGTATATGCGTACGCGAGTCAACGTCACGGTCCCGATGAAGTCGGCCGCGAGGAAAGCGTTGACCTGCGAACGGAGAAAGTCTGCCCACGTCGTGGCTGACTGGTCGGGTGCGAGGCCGATGCCTCGCCTCGCGCAGGATCCCCCAGACCGTGGACCGGGCGACCTTCACCCCGAGCACGAGCAGTTCGCGGTGATCCGCCGATATCCCCAGCTGCCGTTCTCCCGGACCAACCGCAACACCAGTATGCGGATCAAGCGCAGGCTGACGCGACCGGCCGCGCCGCCTGGGACGCGAGACGGCGGTATGGCGACGCGCGACGGAGTCGTGGTGCCACTTGAGGGTCGTGTCAGCGCGCACCAGCAGCCGCAGGCCCCCCGGCGTCGGCCACAGAAGCGGGTGCAGCAGCGCAGCCAGCAGCACCCGGTCGGCAGGCTGAAATGAGCAGGACTTATGCCTGTTCTGTTGATCTTCGGCAAGCCAGCACAGCAACGCGCGCGTGCGACCCACTAACCTCGGCCTATCACGGCGGTCGTGATGTTGAATGTGTGGCGAGTCGGTAGATATGGCGAAGTGCCTGCCATGTAAGGAAAACCGCGCCAGGCAGGCAGTGGGCGGACGCACTCGCCGAGGACCAGAAGCCGGAGAGCCTGATCCGAAAGGAAATCGACGTCCACTTCAGACGAGTGCCGCCCACAGGACTCTCGAGTCGATCACGGCGGGCGTCATTGGCGACCTTGGGCTGCTGGCACCCACTAGCTTCACCACAGCCGCCGGGAAAGACATACCTATTGATGGAGATTCCGACGAGAACATGCCCAACGATGGGTGACTACGGCGCCACCGCCGCGATGAGGTGACTCCGAAGGCTTTCGATGACAGCGAGAGCCTCCTCTTCCTCGACGTCGTCAGCCCACCGCAGCCGCCAGGCTGAACCGTTCGCGAGTACTTCGTCGAGCGCTCGCACGGCCAGGTCTCGAATTGATGAATCGACTGCCATGGCCCCTGCGCCGGACAGGAAGCGTGGAGCGTACGCCGAGTTCGAGACCGGCACGCCGCTGAGCGATTGAAGCGCCGTGGCGGCCGCCGCCACCACTCGAGCGGCTTCCCCTGCCGTGAGGGCCCGCCCGGCCACCGCCACCGAAAGGGTGTCGCGTACGAGTTCGACGCGTTGGTCGAGGGGGGCGGCCTCTAGGGCGTCGCACCACTCAACCGCGTCGTCGTTGTCGAACGGACCGAGCTGCCAGGTTGCCATCGCCCTCCTCACGATGGCGATACCCAACCACACCCCGAGTCGCGCGGATGCTGCGGCTCGGGCGGACTCAGCCGACACCAAGACCCGGCGGCTGCGACGAACGCGCGATTCGCCTTTTCAAGATCGACAACTCCGCGGTATGCTCCCCCCATGTCTGAGCCCCCTGGAGAGCAGATTAGGGACCGCACCTCGGTGGAACTTTTCGCGGGCGGCGGCGGCTTGGCGATGGCCGTTCACCGGGCGGGCTTTCGTCCCCTCCTGGTCAACGAACTGGTCAAGTACGCGTGCGACACGCTTGAGGCCAACGCCGCCGTTGACTGCGGCGAGACCGAGCGGGTGCCCCTCCCCGGCGAGAGGTGGCCCTTGGTCAGGGGTGACGTCAGCCGGATCAGGTTCGACTATCTATGGGATCGGGTGGATCTCCTCGCTGGGGGACCCCCATGCCAGCCGTTCAGCCTAGGCGGCGTCGCGAGGGGCGACGAGGACAAGCGAAACATGTTCCCGGAGATGTTTCGCGCCATCCGCAAGATCCAGCCCAAGGCCGTCATGTGCGAGAACGTCCGAGGGTTGCTGCGCCCGTCCTTTCGACCATACTTCGAGTACATTGAGCGCGAGTTGCGGCTCCCCTTCCAGGAGCGTGACCAAGACTCGACCTGGCGCGACCATGACGAGGTGCTCAAGGAACGTCTGGCCGAGGAACCGCCGGACCCCAAGCGGCGGTATGACGTCGTCACCACCACGGTCAACGCCGCCGATTACGGGGTTCCGCAGATCCGCAACAGGATTATCATCGTGGCGTTTCGATCGGATCTGGGAGTCGACATCGAGCGCTTCAAGCGGTCGGTGCGTCCGCAGTACTCCGAGGCGGCGCTGGTTCGGTCGATGCTCGGCGGCACCTACTGGCGGAGGCATCCCCAGGTGCCCGAGCACGTACGCGAGCGCGTCATGTCCCGACTACCAACTACCCCTCCCGAGGATGACGGCAGACTGCCGTGGCGGACCCTGCGGGATGCCCTCCAAGGACTTGACGGACAGCCCCCCCTTCCACCCGTACCTTGGGATCGGCTCGATCGGCGAGAGCACAATCTCGGTGGATTCACCGACCACATTGGCTGGCCAGATGCTCGCATCTACGCCGGCCATACACCGAACGAGCTCGACCGACCTGCCAAGACGGTCAAGGCAGGGGTGCATGGCGTCCCTGGCGGCGAGTCGGTGATGTTGACCGACGACCTGTGGCCTGAACCGGCCAGCGAGAAGCCGTATCCCTACCGGCATCGGTATATGACGGTACGGGAGACAGCGCGCGTCATGACCTTCCCGGACAATTGGCTTCTCGCTGGTCCTCGGGGCGAGAAGATGCGCCAGCTCGGCAACGCTGTACCCGTCGTCCTCGGCGAGTTCTTCGCGAAGGCCATCGCCACAGCCCTCGACGAGGCCGAGAGCCAACGGTGACCACCACTGCGGCCAGATCCGAGAGTCGCTGGGCGGATAAGCTCCCAGACTCAAGAGCCTGGAGGGGCCGGCGCGGCCGCAGCCGAAAAGCGGCATCCCTGGAGCAAGACCGTGCCGCCGGAGGATCCGATCGGCGATGGGTTGACCTCGGCGATGGACGTTGGGCCCGCGCCTCCGTGGACCTCAAACTGCTGCCCCGAACTCGCCGGATTCGAGCCTATCTGCGATGGTCTGACAGAGGTCGCTCGCCCGCTCGATACCTGGGCGAGGTCGAACACGACACTCGGGCCGACAACCTGGCCGAGGGATGGCGGTTGGCCTGGGCCCGAGGCCTTCTCACCCCACCGGACACCGCCTCATCGTCCTGGGCGAAGAGCCCGGCCGTACGAACGGTCATGCGCGCGAACAAGGCTCGGGATACAGGCCCGGAGCGACGAGTACGCTCGCTTCTGCACAAGATGGGCTTGCGGTACCGGGTCAATGCCAGACCACTGGCCGACCTGCGTCGAACCGCTGACGTCGTCTTTCCCGCGGCTCGCCTCGCGGTGTTCATAGACGGCTGCTACTGGCACGGCTGCGCCGAGCATTACCGTCCCGCTCGCGCCAACGACCGCTTCTGGAGCGACAAGATCGCTGGGAACCGCGCCCGCGACGCGGAGACCAACGGACTACTCGCTGAAGCCGGCTGGACCGTGATCAGGATTTGGGAGCACGAGGATCCGGTCGAGGCTGTCAAGCGCGTCGCGACTGCGGTTCGGGCGGCGGCGTCCAATCGGCGAGCTCATTCGGAACGGTCCGATCCGTCGTCTTGATCTCTCGCGCGGCGTGAGTTGTTAGGCAGGTCGCGGGCCGATCCCGGCGACGGAGAGTCAGCGAACTTCACGGCGTTCGCCCGACCGAGCTCGCTGGGCGCCATCGATGGCGTGCCTCCATAGACATGGAGGTGATGCCACGTCAGGTACCTCGCCCGCGGAGACGGCGCGGCCGCGGGCAGGAGAAGGGAATGCGCCAGTGGTGGTCGGCCGAATGCGGCTCGAGCTGCCGTGTCGGTACGCACGGCGTTCGCGAGTGAGGGCTTCAGGTGGATGCGCAGGCCACCGTTGACAGTCATGAGCCCGGTGTCGAACGCGACGTCATGCGTGGGGCAGGCGGTGAGGCCGTTACGCGCGTCCAAGCGCTCGGCCGGCGTACTCGCCCGCCATGGCTTGATGTGGCTGGCGATCAGCATTCGAGCGGCCCTGTCGCCCGCCATCCTCACCGACAGGCCGCAGAAGACGCAGCGATGGTCATGGTTGCGGAGCACCTCGTTCGCGAATCGGTGCTGACCAACACGTGCGGCGGCGACAAGGAGACGTTCGGTCGTCTGTTCATCAAGATCGGCCCGCGACTTAAGCCAGCCAATCGAGGTAGCCTGTACCGCACTCTCAATCTCCGCTGTCTCTAGTTGACCCTGACCGCTAAGTCGCAGGTCAGTGTCGTCGTCCGCGAGGCCGAGAAAGTCCGGGAGGTTCTTCGAGTCGATGCCAACGTCTCGGGCGGCGGCGAGTATGACCCGGTAGACGGCACCGAGGCGCCCCGGGACCGCGAGGAGATGAGCGGCAACCTCGATCTCGTGTTTGGCGCCGTTGCGCCTGCTGCCGTCAAGGTTCGCCATCTTGGCCAAGACGCTGCTGTTCGGACGCTGGAATAGGCGCCCGAGCGTGGGGACAGGTTCCTCGGCCAAGTGGGCGGTAGAGCCACCGTACTTCCTGTGGTTTACCAAGAAACTCGCGGCGAGACACGTCAGCGTCTCGACAGGAAGGAAGTTGACCTGCCGGCCCGCTGTGACTGCGGTACGCGTGAGGATGGCCTGCCACTGCCCACGTGCGGCGGCGGAACCAATGTCGACGTAGTCGATGAAGTTGGGCACTCCCGATTGCCTCTACTAATCGAAGTTATGCGTCGAGATCGAAGAGCGAAGTGGTATCACCAGCTCCTGAGTCCGCCGCCTCCGCGTCCACGGCGCCTGCGGCGAACTGGCGGGGACCCGGGGTGAAGAGCACGTCACCGTCCGACTCCTGTCGCCACCAGCCGAGGGCGCTGCCATACCGTCGACGCTCTTGATACAGGATGAGGTAGCCGGGCAGGGCCGTCATCTGCCATCCAGTGGGTAGAGCGGTGACCAAATGCTCGGCGAGGTTTCTGGCGGTCAGGGGCTCTGCGGGGACGACCATCGAGAGGTTCTGGTAGGCCTTTCTGGCGGAAGCACTACTTTCGAAACGGAGAAGGTATGGGAGCTGGGCCTTCGCGGCCTCCAGAACGACCGCTATCGGCTGCACGCCCGGCCGCAGGTGGCACCGGTACTCAAGGTCAATGGGATAGCTGGCGTCGAAGTGCGCCGCCTTGACCACGCTCGTGTCGCGATTGCGCCCCGGATCCTTGTTGCCGAACCCGTTGGTGTTCCAGGGAATACTGTCGTGTTCCCGATACTTCTTGATAAGCAGCTTCTCCGGCGCCGCCGCGTCCAGATCCTCGTCGACGTAGACACACACGAACTGGACGCCTGCGGAGTCGAGCCCCGTTCTGCCAGACAACTTGCGCAGGTGTTGGGTCAGCCGGTCCTGCAGCGACCTGGCGGCCTTCCCGACGTAGACGCGTTCCCCCTTGAAGAACAGCGCGTACACGCCGGGGCGCGCTAGTACTGCGGAGAGCGCGACCGCTGTCAAGGGCGCGGGCTTGAGAGGCCGCAGGGTGGTTTCCAACTGATCGGCGAGCGCGCGGGTGATGCTGAGGCGAAACTCAGCCGCCCACTCTTCTGCCAACGCCGCCTCCGAGAGTTCGCCGATCCGGGTTTCGCAGTCTGACATGTCCGGCCCTCCGCGCCAACCAGTCGTGGAGACTTTCGCGTCGGCCGCCAGCACCGTCAGTAAGTGGCGATGACGCGGCAAGCTGTAACCGGTCCAACGGTGGCAGGACACCATGGCTGTAGTCGCCGTCGTGGTCAGGACCGGGCCACCCACACCGTCAAGGTCGACCGTTCTACGGGCGGTTCCGCGGACAGCCCGCCGACCGGCATGTGCGGCACATCTACTTTCCGACATGGTCGGATACCCGACTGCCAGCATGCGAACAGCGCTCACGTTCCCCCGGGCGCGCCAGATCACCCGATTGGATGATTTTCAGACTCGGTAGATCGGCCTAAGAAGGCTCGCGCATGCGAACGGAAGGCGCTGAGTGGCCGGCGGCCCCGCAGGCACGAGTGCCGTCGGAGCAGGGCATACGCGTCGTCGAGCGGGCCATGCCTATACGTGGGCTACGGCAGGAACTTATCTGAGCGAAAAGCGGCCGTCAACGCTTCGGGCGTAACGCGCTTTCACCGCGAACCAGAACGAGTGACATTGACACACTCGAAATGGACTCCTGCCCGGACCCTTGCGGGGCAAGCAGAACTCCTCCATGTTTCTCAGGGGTGGGCGAGAGCGGGGCGAGGCAGCGAGGGCCTATCAACCCCATCGGCTTCAGGCCGTGGGGTGTCAGGTTGGAAAGCGTGAGATGGAGGAGACGTTCGGGTGAGCGAGGGTGATAACTTCGCCCGCTGTGTGGCCGTACTGGCCGACGACGCGGAGCGGGCGGGGAAGCTGGAATGGTCCGACGTGGTACGCGTCGTCACGGCACGCGGCCTCGGTGGGGCTTTGCCAGAGATCGTTTTGGCCCTGCGCGACCTTGAGGTCGAGGTCAACGCGCCGGTTGGCATCGCGCCTGACGGCGGGCGGTCGGCTGGACGCGAGGCCGCCACCTTGCCAGCGTCGATGCGGATTCACGCCATTCTTCGAGGGGAGGACGAGGTCAACCTCGGCAGGCGCATCCAACTCGGCCTCGCCGCCGCTGAGACTGCGGCCAGCCTGGGAATCGATCCCGATCCGCCAGCACGGGCTTTGATCGATGACGGCCGACGGGCCCGAGACGCCCTCATCCTCGCGAACATTCGCCTTGTGATCAGCCTGGTGCGCAGGTACACCCACCGGTCGGGCGACTTAGACTTCGACGATCTGGTGCAGGAAGGTGTGAAAGGCCTTCATCGAGCGGCTGAGAAGTTCGACCCCGAGAAAGGCTTCAAGTTCTCCACGTACGCGTCGTGGTGGATTCGGCAGTCGGTGGAGCGTGCGATCGCCGACACCGGAACCCTCATCCGCCTCCCTGTCCACGTTTGGGAGCAGGTCCGCAAGGTCGAGAACTACGCGCGCTCCTTCGAGTCGCGAAATGGCCGTCCCGCTAGCCTCGCGGAGATCGCCGGTGGCGTGCAGGAAGACCCGGCACGAGTGCAGGCGCTCCTGGATTGGTCTTCCCCGGTCGTTCATCTCGACGCGTCCGTGGCCGCCGTCGATGGCGATGCGACTCTCGGCGATCTTGTGCTGGTGGCCACCGAGCCTGGTCCCGAGGAAGCCGTCGTCACCTCGGACGTCGCGGTCGGGCTGCGACAGCGATTGACCGAGGTTCTCGATCCCCGGTCGCTGCGCATTGTGGAGGCCCGCTTCGGCTTCGGGGATCAGGACGAGGCGACCCTTGAGTCCATCGGGTTCGAGCATGGCATCAGTCGGGAACGGGTGCGCCAGCTCGAGTCCAAGATCTTCGAGATCCTTCGTGAGGATCGAGATGTTCGTGCGTTGGCGGAACTGGTTTTGGGGAGAGCGGCATGAGAGGACACGAAGCGCACACTCGTTTCGTGCGGTGGCTCGACGAGCGAGTCACAGCGGAGGGCCGCGGCGACCACACGGAGACGCTTGACGTTGACCCGGCGGGGGTCTTCTGGCTGGGACGGCTCGCACCGGAGAGCGCCGCCATCGCCCGCCCCGGCCGCGAGCGACGGATGGATCCATGCGCCATCGGAATGCGGCTGCGGCCCGCCGCACCTGGGCCATGGGCATTTACCGTCCGGATCACCGCCTGCGGCTGGTACCAGATCGCCAACGGCGAAGGCAAGAAGTCCTCGAACAAGTGGGCGAAGACCGAGGTCATCGAGGTCGAAGTTCCGATCACCATGGCTCACGGGCTCCGAGAGAAGACCTTCGGCGCGGACAAGATCACCGCCCGCCTACGAGAGGTGGGTATAGCCGCGTCGGCGGAAGTCCGAGTCAGTGACGAGTCGTGGCGAGACGCCACCCCCGAACTCACCGTGGAGTTCGTGAACACGACAGAAGAGAACAAGGGGCCTCGCGGAGAGCGGTACCTGTTCCAGACCCAGATGACGATCTTCGACCTGCCGACGGTGCCCTACACCCTGGAGAGCCTGCCTGATAGCTTCCGCTACGACCGGAGCCTCACCGCGATCGGCATCAACTGCGGCGTCAACTCCCACCCCAACAGCCACATCCTCACCACCGCCGACACCATCGTCGTCGAACGGAAACGCCCCGAGTACACGTTCGGCGCCACCGCACCCGACCAACTCGACCTTGGCTTCCACACCCTCGCCACGGACCCGATCCCGCAGCTCACCGCGCTGACACTCGCCTATGAGGAGTGGGGAAAACAGCACTGGTCCGACGAGACGCTCACCCGCCGCGCGACCACCGGCGGCTGGAGCGCGGAGATGCTCGCTGAAGCCCGCGAGGCCGCCGGCCATCACCGCGCCGAGGTCGAACGGGTGCGCCGCGGCGTGGCGATTCTCGGGGAGAACGATGTCCTGAGGCGGGCGTTCCAGCTCATGAACGAGGCGATGGCCAGAGCCGCCCGCGGCCGCTACCAAGGCTGGCGCCCGTTCCAGATCGGCTTCATCCTCTCGGTCCTACCCAGCCTCACCGACGGCCCGAGCGAGTGGGACACCGTGGAGATCGTCTGGTTCGCCACCGGAGGCGGCAAGACCGAGACATATCTCGGCCTGCTCATCCTCGCGGCGTTCTTCGACCGGCTTCGCGGCAAACGGTCCGGCATCACCGCCTGGAGCCGGTTCCCTCTACGGATGCTCTCCTTGCAGCAGACGCAGCGGTTCGCCGACGCGCTCGGCGCCGCAGAGGTCGTCCGGCAGGACCATGCCATCAAGGGCCACCCGATCTCGTTGGGATATTTCATTGGCGCGTCGTCCACGCCCAACGACATCCCGAAACAGCCCACCGAATACAACCCCATCGACGTCGAAGACGACACCATGCCCAAGCGGTACAAGGTGCTCAGCCGGTGCTCCTTCTGTGCGGAGCAGACCGTTGAGGTGCGATTCAACCGACGCGTGTGGCGCCTGGAACATTTCTGTGGGAATCCCGCGTGTCGCACCAAGGGCGAACCGCTGCCCCTCTATGTCGTCGACGCCGAGATCTACCGGTTCCTACCCACCGTCGTCATTGGCACCCTCGACAAAGCGTCGGTCATCGGCATGCAAGCGAGCATGCGCGGCTTCGTGCACGGACCAACGGCATGGTGTACTCGCGACGGGCACGGCTTCACCTACGCCAGACGCGGCTCCCGCAAGGGTGGCTGCCTCGTCCCCGACTGCGAGGCCGTCACCACCCCGATCAACGAAGAGCAACGAGCCCGGTTCGCCCCCAGCTTCCGGCTGCAAGACGAGCTCCACCTACTCCGGGACTCGCTCGGCGCGGTCGACGCACACTACGAGGCCATCCTCGACGGCCTTCAGCGCGAGCTCACCGGAACGTCGCCGAAGATCATCGCGTCGTCGGCGACCCTAGAGGGTTACGAACGGCAGGTGGACGTGTTGTACTCCCGCCCCGGCCGAGTGTTTCCCCAACCCGGACCTCAGGCGGGACAGAGCTTCTGGAGCCGCGAGACCGATCAACTCCTGCGCCGATTCGTCGCCGTGTGGCCCCGCGGCGTCACTCTGGAATGGGTGTCCGACCGCACCACCACGATCCTGCAGGACAGCGTCCGAAGGCTGATTAGCGCCCGAGACGCCACGTGCGCCGAGATCGGCATCGATCCCGCCGTCGCCGACGAACTGCTCAACCTCTACGGCACCGACGTGATCTACGGCAACACCGTACGTGACGTCGAAGCCGCCCGACGTTCGATGGGCACCCAGGTACCCATCGACCCGCTCCGGGTGGAATCGCTGACCGGCCAAACGAACTTCGCTGACGTCCGCGACGTACTCGACGACCTACTTAGCCCCGAAGACGAGTTCGCCGAACGCATCCACGTCGTCACCGCCTCATCGATGCTCTCCCACGGCGTCGACGTGGACCGTCTCAACATCATGACCGTACTCGGCGTACCTCTCACCACGGCGGAATTCATCCAAGCCACCGCCCGCGTGGGCCGCACCTATCCCGGCCTCGTCTACGTAATTCACAAGGTCGGACGAGAGCGCGACTCCACCGTCTACAGCCACTTCCGAGCCTTCGTCGAGCAAGGCGACAGGTTCATCGAACCCATCCCGGTCACCCGCTCCAGCCGCCGAGTACTTGAACTCACCACACCCGCAGCAGTTGAGGCCCGACGCCTGTTCGTGCACGAACCAAAGTCTCCGCGGCAGCGCCTCACCACCGTTGACCTGCTCCGCGACTACGTGAACCTCACCGGGCTGTCACCGCGGGCCGAGGTTGACGCGGTCGCGGCCACCCTGGGCATCCGGGACACCGAACACCTGCTGCGCGAAGACCTCGAGGTCGACCTGCTCGAGGGCTACTTCGTGCGCCTGCAGGAATACGGAACCGGCGCGCGATGGCCCACCGATCTACTCGGCCGCGACCGCAAGCCGATGCTGTCGCTCCGCGACGTTGAAGCCCGCATCCCGATCAGCGACGACTAGCCCAAGGACCACGTGATGAAAGACAACCGCAGCGGCTCACAAGTCCTCTACGGCTTCCTACCACAGCAGACCGGTGATCTGCGAGGCGGCATCTACCGCACCGTCGAGTGGAAAGACCCTCTCCGCGTCGACGTCGACGACACCGTCATCCGCCGCAAACTGATCGAACAAGTCAACGGCTGGTCCTTCCGCGGCGACGACGCGGGCATCGCTCGCGGCTTGCACGCCGGCCACCCAATCGAGGTCGTCGAAGTCAATCCCGATCGTGGCGTACGCGTCGAACAGTTCCCCAACGTCTACATCTGCCGGGCCTGCCGCGTCGTGGAAGATCGCCGCCACCCCAACTGCCCGGTTTGCGGAGCCAAGCAGAACTGGGATCAGCTTCACTTCGTCGGCTACCACGAATGCGGCATGCTCGAAGCCCCTAGCATTCCACGCTGCCCCGTCCACAACTTGTGCCGCATGCCCTACCAAAAAAGCATGGAAGCCGCCCGCATTCGGTTCGTCTGCCCCATCTGTGATAGGCAGACCCGCCAAGGGATGGGTTTCCGCAAATGCCCGTGCGGGCGGTCGTGGAACAACACTCGAAGCAACCCAACCATGCTCGTTTACAACATCCACCGAGCCTCCACCGTATACACCCCTCAGACGTTCACCCTGATCAACCCACGTAACCGACGAAGAATGGCCGAGATCACCGAAGCCGGCGGCCCCCGTCGCGCCCTCGCCTGGGCCATCGGCGGGTTCGTCTCACTCAAACCAGGATCGGACAAGCCAACCAGGTCATCAGCCATCGACAACTTCATGAGCCAAGGCTATTCACGCTCCAGCGCGGAGGCCATGGCCGCCATCGCCAGCGACGCCGGCGAACTCGCTCCTGAGGAGGAGATCGGTCGGCTCGCGAGCGCGCCAGCCAGCCGGATCGAGGCCACTGAACGCGAGGCGGTGGAAATCGCCCTGGCCACGATTGAGTCACGCGTCCGAATCACTGACTTGAGTCGACCCGAAACGCCAGCCAACGCCCGCACCATGTACCAACATGACTACCCGACCGCCATCAACAGGGCCGGCCTCGAAGCCATCGACCTCGTCGACAAATTTCCAGTCCTTCGGGCCGTCTACGGCTTCACACGAGGCGGCCTCGAACCTGGCAAGGGACGCCTCAACCTGTTCCCAGGCCGCCGCGGCACCCGCGTTTACGCCGACCCCCAAGAATCCGAAGCCCTGATGTTCCGCCTGGACCCGCAGCGCGTCCTCACCTGGCTCAATCGCCGGGGCCACGCCCTACCCCACGCTATCAACGCGAGTGACGCCCGAGCCATTGTCGCCGGCCACGTCGTCACGCCCGACCGCTTCACCGACGAACCCGACGCGACCCCCGCCGGCCGCGACCTACTCGAGCTCATACACTCCTACGCCCACCGCGTCATCCGTCAGCTCTCCGTCTTCGCCGGCGTCGACCGCGAAAGCCTCGGCGAATACCTCGTACCCAGCCACGGCACCTTCTTCATCTACGCCGCAACGCGTGGAGACTTCGTCCTCGGCGGCGTCCAAGCCGTCTACGAAAACAACCTCCACCACTTCCTCAACGCCTTCATGGCCGCCGAAACCCGATGCGCCCTCGATCCGGCGTGTCGCCGCCACGGCGGCGCCTGCCACGCCTGCCTTCACCTCGGCGAGCCGGTCTGCGACCGATTCAACCACTACCTCGACCGAGCCGCCCTGTTCGGCCACGACGGCTACCTCGCCACCCACATCTAGCCTTTCGGCCGCGACAGAGAGGACGCAAGCCGGAGATGACCACCACAACAACCACCAAGAGCAAGCGCATCGCTCCGCAGGCGTACGAGGCGCTCGCCGAGGCGCTCGCGGTGATCCATTGGAATAAGCAGCCGTACGAGACATATCTCCGCCGCCACCTTCACGATCACCCCGAGCTGCTCGCGCGCCTCGACTTCACCCAGACGAAGCGCGTCGTCGCCGCAACGTTGGTCGACCTACTTCAGAGCGCAACCGCCTACGACGAGACGACCCTCACGATCATGACCGAGATCGCCGAGATGACGGCCTTCCCAAACCTCGCCCGGCAGACCGACGCGGCTGAGCGAATGGCGGTCGCCCGCAGCGCGGTAAGCGTCCTCGCGGACTTGACGAGTCAGTACCGACGCGACCTCCACCAGAGAGAGCGCCTCCGAGTGACGCGCGAAGCGGAGGCCCAAGCCGCCGAGTCCAAGAGACTCCATACCCGCGCGATGTCTTCCATTAAGGTTGAGTTCCTCGGCCTTCATCAAGCGACTGACCCTCACAGGCGGGGTCGGCGGTTCGAATACGTCCTAAATCGCCTATTTGAACTCCATGACATGGAGCCGCGGCTCGGCTACGCGGTAGCCAACGAACAGATCGACGGATCACTTCACTTCGACACCGACGACTACCTCGTCGAAGCCAAGTGGTGGAAACAACCCGTCGACCGGGCCGAGGCGGACGTGTTCGCCGCGAAGATCTGCCGAAAAGGCCGCAACACTCTAGGCATATTCATCGCCGTGAACGGCTTCACCGAAGGCTTCCTCCAAGCAACCCACCCAGGAGGAACGCCCTTCATAACCGTCGACGGCGACGATCTCTTTCACATCCTCGACGGCCGCATCGCTCTGCCAGAACTACTTCGCACCAAACGCCGTCACCTCAACGACACCGGCAGCTGCTGGTGCCCGGCACGAGGGCTCGTCTGACTCACACAACTTGGTATGTGTCGTTCCGGGCGTCTCGACAGGTTCGGGGCGCCTCCCTGCTTTACCAGGCCCAGTCCAGCGCCGTTCACGCCGGACGTGGCGAATTGCCTTGGCGGCTTTTGTCGCCGAGTCATGCCGATATGTTGGTCTCTTGCTGGATGTCAGCGACGAACCGGGACCATCGGCTGCGGCGGGTGCGTCCCCATGCGGTGAAATGGGTGCCCGGGATAAGGATGACCGCGTCAATGGCGCGGGTGACGGCGACGTAGAACTGTCGTCGGGCACGTTCCAGCTCCCGCTTGCTGAGGACCTGATTATCGAAGTAGAACGGCACTAGTCCTTCTACTAGGCCGGGCAGGATCACGGCCGAGAATTCTCGTCCTTTTGCGCTGTGATAGGTGGTCAGGACGAGCCGGCCGGGGGCGCGTCCGCCGGCAAGCTCCGCCATGGTTAGCCCGCTACGGCGGGCGGCTTCCAGCGCCGTTGGGGCTCGTTGGTCACGCCGGTCATTGCGGGCAGCGGCGAGTCTCGGTATGTCAAGCACATCGCTGAGGGTGAGCAAGAAGCCGCTGGCGTCGTCGGCGGCCTCCTCGCGGCTGGGGCCGTCCAGTGCGCCGAGCAATGATCGGGCAAGCCCGCGAACCTCGCCCTCGGTGTCGGCAATGTCGGCCTCGGCGCGCAGCTTGTGCCAGGTCTGGGCCAGCTCACGCACGGTGGCCGGCGTGCGGCCGCCCCCGCTGGGGCGTCGGTTGGTCTCGGCCGGTTGCTTGGTGGAGGAAGCAGCGTCGTGGCCGGGCAGCGGGCCGGACAGGCGCCGGGCGGCGCAGGCGGCGACCAGTCCTGCAAGTGGCCCGTCGGGTACCCGACGGGCGCGTTCGCTGTCGAACGGAATCTCGGCCGCGACGAGCGTGGCCTCGATCTGCTGTTGTAGGTCGGTCTGGCCGGGGTACAGCACGGCAATGTCTTCGGCCGGCACCCCTCGGTCGAGTAGGTCGCGGACCGCCCGGACCGTGCGGCTCGCATGGGCGTCAAGGTCACCGTCCACTGGCATGACGTCGATAACGCCGGGGTCGGTTCGCTCGGGGTCATGGCGATAGCCCGGGTCGGCTCCCAAAGCGGCCCGCCCTGCGGCTATCAACGCGCTGCCACTACGGTAGTTCAGCGTCAACTGGATCTGGGTGACGTCTCTGCGCCGGCCCAACTCGCGAAGGTAGCGCGGGTCTGCGCCCTGGAACTCGAACATGGTCTGATCAGGGTCTCCGACTGCGGTGACCGTCACGCCCGCATCGAGGAGAACTGTGACCAGGGCGTGCAGCGCCGGGCCGAGGTCCTGGTATTCGTCGACCACAAGGTGCGGAAATCGGGCGACGAGCAGCTCACGGGCTGGGCTGCTGTCCCGAAGGATGCGCAGGGCGTCAAACGTCATCGCGTCGAAGTCGAGCAGGTCCTGCTCGTGGAGCCGCCGTTCATAGTCGGCCACCGCCCGCCGGTGTTGAACGGTGAAGTCGCTGATGTCCTCGTCTGCGGCGTGGCGGCGCCGGATTTGGGTCACGGTGGGAAGTTCCCCGCGTGCCCCCCGACGACCGAGAGGGATCCCTGCCCGAGTAAGTGCCTGCTCCCACAACCGGTCGCTGTCGTCAGCGTCGAGCACCTGGCAGCTCGGAGAGAGGGGACGCCCGGCGATTCCTCCATAGGGCATCAGGACGTGTTGAAGGCAGAAAGCGTGCACGGTGCGGCTGGCCAGCCGCCGCCCGACGGACATCCCGAGGCGCCGGAGCCTCGCGGTGACCTCGCGCGCGGCGGCATCGGTATAGGTGATCGCCGCGACACCTCGGTGCTCGCTGGTGGTTGCCAGCAGGTAGCCAACTCTCGCCACTAGCGTGCGGGTCTTGCCCGCCCCGGGGCCGGCGAGGACCACCAGGTTGCCGTCGTGTGTCGCGGCGGCGCGTTGGCGGGGGTGCAGGCCGGCGAGCTCGGCGGCCAGCGACGGTGGAAGCATGACTTCCGCTGGTTCCGGCGCGGCTACCAACTTCTGGACGCTGCCGGGCATGACGAGACCGACTCGTCGGCCCACCCGAGCTTGCGCCCTATGGATGAATTCACGCAAGCTGGTGCCCGTTCGCTGACACGATGCCCCGTGGTAGCCGCGCGGAGCCATCACCGGGGTCGGTTGTGGCCTGCTCGGGTTCTCCGGCCACGTCGTCTTCGTCTGGCCCCTGCCGGGCATGGAGCCATTCGCGATACTGTGCCTCGGTCGGCAGCAGCGGCAGCCCCTGCACGGTCCGGCGCAGGTCGTCTAGTAGCGCGAGCAGCGGACCACAGCCGGGCAGCGTCAGCAAGTGGTCTCGGGCGAGTTCCTCGTCCTCGGTGGCACCAAGCACCTCGAGGACGCGGCCGCGCAGGTCGAGTGTGGCCACGTGGTCCGCTAGCCGCTGCGCGTACCGACCTTTGCCGATTCGATCGATGCGCGACACCAGGGCGTAGCGGTCATCGGCCTTGGGCTTCCCGCCGGCGCAGTCCTTGACCGCGCTCGCGAAGTTCCTCTGCCGGACAGGACCGGAGGCGAGTTCGTTGAACGCGGTGACCATCTCGTCGGCGAGCAGCGGCGCTACGTCTACCTCCAGAGTGTGCCGGCCGACGTAAACCCCCGCATTGCTGGCCTCGACGACCAGGTCGTCTCGGCCGAGGCGAGTGCCGCTATCGGGCAGTTCTAGCTCGGCCATACCTTTCAGGCGGTCTGCGAAGTTCTCGTAGGCTTCCGCGTCTTGGATCTGTAGCAGTCCCTGGGCTCGCCACAGCCCCGGCTCGACGGCGAAAACGGTGACGCCTTTGGTCGCTGTGTCGCTCGTGGCTATATCGCCGTCGGTAAGGACGACGAACGGCCGGTCGAGCGCCTTCGGGCCGAGTAGCTGGGCGTAAGGGGCGAAATCCGTCCCATCCACGCCGGCCACCACAACGCCGTGTCCGTCCAGATCGAACCCGGCGGCGGCGGCCAACGCTGGCACCAGGTAGCTCTCGGCGGCGCCCTCGACCAGGATGACGTGCCGGGCGAACAAGATTTCCGCGCGGGTGACGTTGAGGTAGCGCTGCAGGTCGGCCGTCTGCTCGGAGGTCAGGAGGCCCGGCGGCACAATCCGCGCCCGGGTGTTGCCGGCGCTTTCGGCTAGCAGCACCATGCTAGAGATCGGGGTAACCGCAGCGATGTGCGGGCTGTGCGTGGTCAGCACCAACCGGTTAGGCTCGCCGAGCAGGTGGGCGAACACGTGCCGCTGCAGGCTGGGATGCAGATGGGCTTCGGGCTCCTCCACCGCCAGGAGGGTGTCCTCGCCGTCACCGGCCTGGCGGCGCAGCCGTAGCCGCTCCAACAGCAGCGCTAGGTAGATCACGTTCGCGGCGCCGGTCGACGTGCGTTCCACGCCGCGGGTGCCGGATGGGTCCACGAACAGCCGAACGGTGCGTAGCAGGTCCTCGGAGCGGCCCGCGAACGCCAAAGACATGACGAGGTCCAGCTGCGGTCCGGCCATTGTGTTAACCCGTTCACGCAGCATGCGGCGTACAGCCCGTACGTTAGGGTCGCGGCTGAGCTCGTCGCGTGCGGCCTGCATTTGTGCCAGGGCCCGGTCTACGTTGGCCTCGGCGGGGGGCAGTTCCCGAAGCAGCCGCGTCAGCGGGCTTCGATCGGCCCTGCCGAGATCATCCTCGGCGTTCCGGAGCGCGGGAAGCACCGACAGTGCCGCGTACCGCTTGGCGGACAGCATGGCGTTGGACGGGTCATTGGCACCAAAAATCGTCCAGTCGTAGTCGTCCGGCGTCAGCTTGCGGGGGGGTGCGGTGCCGAGCACGACGCCCAGCGACTTCTTTGGCCGGAACAGATACGTCAGCCGTGCTACCAGGGGGCCGGTGGCGACGATGGCCCCGTCGAGCTCACTTTGGGCATCCGGATCCGTGTCGAAGTCGCTTAGCTCCACCTCCACCGACACCTCTGTGCCCTCAGTAAGCGGCGTAGACCCGTCATATATGTCGTCCGGCTGAAGCTGCCTGCGGCGATCTGACAGGTCAGGATCGAGCACCAGCCGTAGCGCGTGCAGCAAGTTGCTCTTGCCGACGCCGTTCTCGCCCACGACGACCGCCGGGGTGGGAAACGGCTCGATAGTCATGTCCGCGAAGTTGCGAAAATTCCGGATTTGGACCTTGCGCAGCTGCACGCGCCCTCCGTCCCGCCAGCGGCTATGCGCCGAGTGCCCGCCACGAGGGCCGGCTTCGCCTGGCCCCGAGGTGGCAGGTTATCGAAGCAGGGCCATGAGCAGGCGCATCTCTGTCGGCATGACGATACTTGCGTTGCCGCCCAGCTCAGGGGTGACGGGGCCCCGCTTGGACCTCCTCGGCCGCCACCCGCACGTCCGTCCACAGCGGCGCCCAGTTGCGCTCCTCGTCCCAGACGTATGGCCGTTGAAAAACAGGAACTACACGTCGACCATCTGTGCCGAAGTGGACAAGCTGGACGGTATCCGCCTTCATGCACGTCTTCCCCTGCTCATCGTTGCGGACTGCATTGCGGCCTTCCGACACCTCAGGCCAGGTGTTCGGACGCCTCCATTACTCGGCTGCTGGCGGTCGCCAACTCCTCGTGGGTGAACAGCGCCCGGAACTTCGGCCGGATGACGACCGCCTCAACAGTCAGGTCCACCCGGCCCCGCTCCCACAGGGCCGTAAACCCGTCGGAGACGCCGGGGTTGCGAAGCAGTTGCCGGGCGGCCGCCAGCCCACCCTTCTCGGTGAGCATGCGGAGGAACAGCGCGGCATGGTAGTTCGCCTCGTCGCGCGCCCGCTCGTAGCTGCGGACCATGGCTTCATGGAAGGCCGCTTCCAGCACTCGCCGGTCTGCCGTCTCACCGTCCGGCTCGTCCGGCACGTTCTCGGCGCGCCCGTAAGCCCGCCGCATCGCCTGGTTGAGGGTGTCCTCGAGAGTCGTGTGATCGGTCGTCTGAGGGTCGGCTGAAGGCGGCGAGGTGGGCGGGACTTCACGTCCCTCATTACTGCCGGAGAGCCGCAGCAGCCGGGTGGCGCTGCGGAACCGCACCGCGGCTGGGCTGGCCGGCGGGAAGTACTGCACCAGCCCGGCGTGGCGGCCCCGACTGTCTTCGACCGGCATGTCCCGCTTCATCGAGGCGGCGCTGATGATGGCCTTTGCCTCGTGGGGGCGTACCCAGCAGATCAATCGCGCGCCGGTCGGATGGGCTCGCTCGACCCGGACGTTGGCCCGGTACTTGCGAGCCTCGGGTGAGGCGCTGTCGTAGTACCTGGCCCAGCCCAGCACCTTGCCTTCGTGCCGGATCGGCACGTCCCGGCAGTGCTTGTAGCAGTCGACCGCGGCCACCGCCTCGTAGGGCCGTAGCCATGCGACGTTGCGGTAGCCGACCGGCACGGGCACCATGCCGTCGTCCGTCGCGGGTCCGTCGGTCGACTGCGAGGCCACCTCCGGCCGAGGCTGGCGCGGGGGTACGACGGCCGCCGGCTTCCGGACGGCCTGTCGAGGCGGCACGACGACCGGCGTTGGCGTGAGCTCCTCGACGGCGGGCCTGATCGCAGGTGTCGTACCAGGGTCCTGACTCGCCGACACGGCGGCCGGCGGTGGTGCCGGCTCGGCGGCGGCGGACTCGACAGCGGATGGCGAATCCGAGTCGAACCGGACCGGCGATGGTCGGGCGTCCTCACGGGCGACGGGCTGCGGCGGCAGACTTTCTGGCGCCGTCGGCGCAACGGGCACCTCGTCCACGGGCTCGGCCGCGACAGGCGCAGTGATCGGAGGCGACAGCGGCTGTTCCCATGGCGGTGTCACGGCCTCGGTCGGCGCGGGCTCGGCAGGCCGCGCCGAGGGCACCTCCGGCGCGACGATCGGCGCAGACGTCGGCACCTCGACGACCGGCGGCGGGACGCTGATGCCCAACTCGTCGATCCGCTGCCACAGGGGCTCCAGCGCCGCCTCCGGATCCCGGCTGAACACACTTCCCCGGATGCGCACGAAGACGCAGTTGCCGACCCGCTCGAGCACCGCCTGCCGGCGCATGTCGCTCTCCCACTGGTCCGGCCCGTGGTACGCGTCGCCGTCGCACTCGATGGCCAGCCGCCGGCCGTCGGGCGCGGGCAGGACGAAGTCGATCCGGTACCCGCCGATGCGGAACTGCGGCAGCGGCCGGTATCCGCGGCGCAGGATGCGACGCAGCACCTCGCGTTCGAAGTCGCTGTCGCAGCGCTTCTCCAGGTTGTCGTACGCCTCGTCGGCGGCGGTGACGTTCTGGCAGTAGGTGAGCAGCAGCCGGCGGGCGTCGTCCTCGCGCAGGTCGGCGGGCTGCACCGAGTGGAACACCCACAGCTGGTCGCGGGCACGCGAGGCGGCGACGTTTACGCGCCGATGGTGGTCCCGCCCGGTGAAGGCGGACACTGGGCCGTGATGCGGCTCGACGACCATCGACACCAGGACGATGTCCCGCTCGTCGCCCTGGAAGGTGTACGAGTCGCCGACGCGCAGCCGGCGCCGTTCCATCTCCTCCTCGCCGATTTCCTCGCGGAGACGGGTGAGTAGGTAGAGGGCCTGTCCGCTGGTGCTGAGCAGGCTGACGACCCCGATGCTGCGTCCCTGGTATGCGGGGTCGGTGACGATCGCCGCGACCCGCGCGACGAGGGCTTCGGCTTCGGCAACGTTGACGTTGCCGTAGCCGGGCAGGTCTTGGCGGATGCCCTCCGGCACGTGCACGGCGTTGACGGGGTCGCCGATGCCGGCGGGCCGGTCCGTGCGCAGCGGCTCGATCTCTCCGCCGTAGTACGTCTCGCTGGAGAAGCGGATGATCGCCGGCACCGAGCGGAAGTGCTCAGTGAGCAGGATGCGTTCCGGGGAGCGCCGAACGGCGTGGTCGTAGAGGCTGCTCTCCTGATCGAAGTGCTCGGCGGAGGGCACGTCGACCAGATGCGAGTTGATCAGGCCGCTGATGCTGCCCACGCCCACCAGCTGTGGACCGATCTGCTGGTCGTCGCCGACGACGACGGCTCGTTCAGCCAGGCTGAGGACGGGCAGCGAGAACATGTCGGCCTGGGATGCCTCGTCGACGATCACAACGTCGAAGTGCGCCCCGCCGGCGAACTGCTCGATTGCCCGGTCGACCGACATGACCCAGACCGGTACGGCGTCGACGGCGGCGCTCATGGCCCGCTGGGCGTGCGCCTGCCACTGGGCAGCGTTCTTACCCGTACCCTTTCCGATCTTGCGTAGCGCGGTGGTCCAGTCGGCGAGCGCGGCCCGCCGACGGTCGTCGAGCGCCTTGGAGACCTCCAGCCAGGAGGAGGCGACGACGAGTTCCTGGGTGAGCCGCCGGATGCGGTCCCGGGTTTGCTCGACCCGCCGCCCGAGCGCGAGCGGGTCGACGCTGCCCACGACGGTGTCGAACCATGTCTGGGTGCGGCGCCACTGCCACCGGTGCAGGCAGTCCCCGCCGGTGCCGCCGATGGCGGCGGCGGTGCCCTCGTCGATCTGGGCGGTCCAGGCGGGAGCGGCCGGGCGGAGCCGTTCGACGAGCTGGGTGAACCGTTGCGCGTCGGGGCGCAGGCTGGCCAGCCGGCGTACCTCGTCGAGGATGCCGTCCCAGCCGGGCAGGTCGGCCTGCTGCCGGCTCTGGTCGAGCAGCCGCCACAGCTCGCTGGCGTCGCTGGTAGACATGCCGACCTGGAGCACGACACCCAGCTCGCGCTCCTCGGCGGCGAGCCGGTCGTGGGTGAAGACGGCCGCGCACCGGGCGACCAGGTCGGTGAGCGCGGTCAGCCGGCGTACGTCGACCGCGTGCTCGGCCCGGGGCACCAGCCGGCGGACGGTCGCGTGCAGGGTAGGCCAGCGCCGGCGGTCCCAGTCCAGCGCGGTCGCCGCGTCGCTGAGCAGTCGGCCGGTCCAGAGTTCGGGCTGGTCGCCGAGTTCCTGCGGCAGGTTGAGCAGGTTCCGCCACTCGGTCCACCGGGTGGCGAGTTCCTGCCGCAGGCGGAGGCGGTTAACGTACGCGACGACGATGTCAACGTCCTCGGTGGTGCGCAGGATCTCGCCGTCGATGCGGCAATCCGCGGCGAGCTTGGCGAGAGTGCCCTGGAAGAGCTTGCTGACGCCCTTGCCTGTGGCGAAGCGCTGGCGAAGTTCGCCGAGCTGCGCCAGCAGCCGACGCGGCTCGGCCAGGTACCCGTCGGGAACGGTCACCCGGTGGCCGGCGACGGCCCGAGTCGCCGTGGCGAGTTCGGCGAGCGCCCGCTGGCAGGCGGCGACATGGTCCTCCCAGATCGCCTGCCAGTTTGGGTCGGCCTGCAGCAGCTTGGCGAGCGCGTCCGTCCAAGCACCCTCCCTGGCGGTGAGCAGGGTGAGCGCCTCCCGCAGGTGTCCGGCGAGCTCCTCGAGGGCGGGCCGGCCGAACGCCCGTACCTCCGCGACCGTCACCCCGTCGGCGACGAGCCGGTCCAGCTCGGCGCGGGTCGCGGCAAGTTCCCGCCGCGCGGCGAGCACGGCCGAGGCGGCCGGCAGCGCGGCCGCTGTCGGCAGGTGCCGCAGCGCCTGCGTCCGGTCCTGGCGCACGGTACGGCGGGCAATGTCGAGCAGGTCGGTGAACTCCTCGACCGTGAGCGGGGCGTCGAGGTCCGGGGGAATCTCGTCGGGGATGTCGCCGTACCGTTCGGCGCGATCCCGCAGCCAGCCGCCGACGTCGCTCGGCGACAGCCGGATGCCGTCGATCTCGTACTGCGCGGACTCGTTCTCCGCCAGGGTACGCAGCGCCCCGAGGGACCGGCCGAGGTCCCGCTCAGCCTCCTCAAGCTGGTGACGCAGCCGGTCCACCCGCTGCTGCTCGCTTCGCTTGTCGAGGGTGGCGCCGCGGTCGGAGAGTTCCCGGGCGGCGAGCTGGAGCTGGACGAGCTGGTCGGTGGAGCGGCCGAGCACCGCCAGGCACAGCGACTGGATCTCCTGCGGCAGGCCGTCCCGCAGGACGCGCAGAGGGTCCTCCTTCTGCGCGACCACGAGGACCCGCTTCCCGTGCGCCATTAGGTGGCAGATCAGGTTGCGGATGGTGTGGGTCTTGCCGGTGCCGGGCGGGCCTTGGACGGCCACGTTGCGGTGCTGGGCGAGCCGCCGGGCGATGGACTCCTGCGCCTCGTTGGTGGGCAGCGGCATGAGCAGCCGCTCCCCCAGCGGCGCCCACCGTGCCGGCTGGTCCTGCGGCATCTTCAAGCGGCTCGGCTCGTGAGCGAGGATGGCGGCCAGCGCCCCGATGCTCGCGGTGTCGCCGCCGAGCAAACGGGCCCGCAGTTCCTCCAGGAACCGGCGCAGCATCCGCTGCCTGGGCCGGACGAAGAGCACGCCGGTGTCGTGTACGTACGGGCCGGCCGGGGCGGGCGCGTCGGCGGCCCGGACGGTCGGATCGAGTCCGAGGCGGCGCAGGGCCCGTTCGAGGAACTCCAGGCGGGTGAAGTCGTCCCAGACATCGAGGTCGAGCTGCCCGCCGGAGCCGGCGAGGGCGAGCAGTTGGCTGAGGTATCGCTCGTCGAGACCGGTCAGCGGGTCGGTTTGGAGGCGGCCGGCGCCCTGCGGCACTACCCGGATCATCGACCGGTCGGCGTCGAACTCGATGCCGACCGGGGTCACCACGAGCGGGTACTGCACCCGATTCGCGCCGACGTCCGTGCGTAGGACGCCGTGCCCCCACACCAGCTCCTGGCTGGCGGCGTTCATGTCGACGCGGTGCATAAGGTCGAACAGGCTGCGGTGCAGTTTCCGGACCGCTTCGGTACCTCGGGCCTGCTCGGCCCACGGGCGCCAGTCTCGCTCCCGCCACTGCTCGAACCGGGTACGGAGGTGCTCGACCGTCTCCTCATCGCCGGCCAACCGCGGTTCGCTCTCGTACGACACCGGCCCGGCGAGGTAGGGGCTGAACTCGGCGGGTGCCCGCAGCTGCTTTGGCGCGGGCGGAAGGCCGATCCGCAGCCAGCTGCCGTCGTCAGCAGACACGCCTACCTGGCAGCCCGCGTGGCTGGGTAGTTGGTGCTGCCAGAACGCGTCGGCCTGCGGGACCGTCCGAGCCGGCTTCTCCATCTGGGCGCGCACGGCCATCAGATAGTCGACCAGGGAGGTGGCACGGTCCAGGATCAGGGCCGGCGATTCCGTGGTGGACGGGGAGCGGGAGAACATGCGGCACCTTTGGTTCTGGCGGGTGGGACAGGCCCCGGTGACGAGGCTGGTCCGATGTCAGCACATGTGATGCGGCGCTCCCACCTCCCCACCGGCGGTGTCCAAAACACTACCTGCGGCACGCCGGCCAGGGGGACCCCAGCGTTCCCCCGATCGGACGGCGCCGTCGGCCCTCTTAACCCTGTCAAGAACCTGCACAGGCATTAGTGCCCGCAGCAACAATTGTCATCGGGACCACGCCACCCGGCATCCGACAGCGACTGGGGCCCCGGTCCGGTACGCCCGAGCCGATCCGTACGGTGCGAGCCTTCCACGGGATGGTGGCCGCCGACCGTGGTCGGCGGCCACCAGTATTCAAGAGGCCAGTTCGCTAGTGGACGCCTACCACCTGTTTGTTGTAGTTGCTGCCTTGACCGTCCGGCTTGTAGTTGCTCTCCACGTTGCCGGCGATGTCGATCGAGAACCAGTTGACGGTGGTGTCGCTGTTCACCGTGATGCTCTGCACCCCCTCACGCATCCCAGCCAGCGCCAGCTTCGGTGAGCTGTAGGTCGGCCGGCTGCCATCCAGCGTGTAGTACACGTTCGCCGGCTCACTGGTGCTGAACGTGAACGCCGTCGCCCCCGCCTCCTGCTTGACGATCTTCAGCGACGTCTTCGGCTGGATCTTGTCGGTCGCGTACGCCCGGGCGACCTCGAGGATGCCGATGTTGCCGTTGGCGAACTCCATCGCCTCCTCGTGCCCTTCGGCGAACGGCGGCTGGAAGCCGACCGCGGTGAACCGCTTGGTGGCCGGGTCGTAGATGTCGGCGCCGACTTCGAAGTCCCAGCCGATGATGCCCCGGTTGTACCAGTGCTCGTCGGCGCTGTTGCCGGCCGCCGAATACAGCACGTCGGTCACCGGTCCGGTGCGGCCCGGCCAGATCGCCGTGCCCCGGTATTCCTGCACCCGCGAAAGGATGTAGTCCGACGAGGTCCAGAAGTACGCCTCGGTGCCCTGGTCCACCCGCGGCAGCACCTCCCGCCCGTCGGCCTTGTACGCCCCCGGCGGCCACATGAAGTACCCGCCGTAGGAGTGGGTGTTCATGGACAGCTTGATGTTCGGGAAGTTGTCGACCAGCCAGACCTCGTTGCGCGCCTCCGGCTCGGACAGCTCCGCCGGGCCGGCGTACGTGTCGCTGACGCAGTTGGTGGTCGAGGCACCGACGTAGCCGTCGAAGGCGGAGCCGACGGTGAAGTTCCGGTTGATGTCGACGCCCCAGGAGTTGCGGCGGCCCGGGTCGGCGTTGTTCTCCGGGCAGTGGTTGGTCATGTTCCGCCGCTGCATGTTGAAGTCGTACATGCTGTAGTGCGCGCCGTCGGGGTTGACGACGGGCAGGATGAAGATGTCCAGGTCGTCGACGATTTTGCGGGTGTTGGGGTCCTGCGCGTAGTTGCGCAGCAGCCGCTCGGCGGACTCGACGCAGACGAGCGGGGTGACCCATTCCCGGGCGTGTTCCTGGCAGTAGAGGAAGACGCCGACCTTCGAGCCGTCGCGGTGTTTACCGATCCGCAGCACCTTCATCTGGAACGGTTCGCGGGAGACGCTTGCCGGTGCCTTCAGGCCGTCGGTCAGCTG
Source organism: Micromonospora sp. NPDC003776 (assembly GCF_053605645.1). Lineage (NCBI taxonomy): Bacteria > Bacillati > Actinomycetota > Actinomycetes > Micromonosporales > Micromonosporaceae > Micromonospora > Micromonospora sp. NPDC003776. The sequence continues at coordinate 7,250 of NZ_JBSGJR010000009.1, read as the reverse complement.
GGTGACTGGGGCCGCGGCCACCACGCCGGTGCCGGCGTTGCCCCGGTACGTGCTGGCGGTGAGCAGTGCGGCCGCGGCGGCGTTGCTGTTGACGGCGGCTACGACCTGCGCGGCGGTGCTGGTGATGGCGCCGGAGCCGTTGGTGGCCAGGCTGACCGTGATGGCCTTGCCGGAGACGCTGACCGTCAGCGGGGCGTTGGCCGTGCCCGGGTTGACCAGGGACATGGTGAGGTCGTTGCCGCCGTCGGAGCCGTAGGCCGTGGAGGTGACGTAGAGGGTGCTGGCGGCGGCGGTGCCGAACTGGGCCTGCGCCTTGCGTCGGTAGCCGTTGGTCTTGTACGGCAGGTCGATCAGCTGGGTGAGCTTCGGGAACTCGGCGGCCAGGCCGGTGAACCGGGCGGTGACCTCGGTGGGGTCCATGTAGTGGTCGACGAAGTCGGACACGTACGGGTGTGTGCCGGTGGCCTTGCGCGGGCTGCCCAGCCACTTGGCGACGTCGACGGTGACGGAGCCGCCCTTGTTGCTGGTGATGGTGGCCTTGGCCGGGGCGGCGGTGATGGGGACCGGGTTGCTGAAGCGGTGGTACATGTACTGGCCGGCGTCGGTGAACCGGGACATGGTGGCGGTGCCGCCGGAGCCGATCGCGGTGCCGGGTCCGCTGTCCCAGCTGGCCGTGAGCACGGTCGTGGAGTCGGTGCCGGCGCTGGATTTCACCTCGATGTTGAGGAAGAGCTGGTTGTTGAGGCTGGTGAACCATTCCGAGCGCAGCACGGTCAGGGTGTCGGTGCTGGCCGTGGCGGCGGACGCGGCTTTGATGGCGGCGGACCGTTCGGCCATGTTCTGCGCGTAGTCGCTCTGGTCGGAGATGGCGTCCTGCACGTCGAAGCCCTGGTCGCGGAGCGCCTGGCTCTCCTGCGGGCTGAGGATTGCGTGGACCTCGATGCCGTTGTCGACGGGCTTGACGTATTCGGCGAGGTCGACGCCGAGCTGGTTGAGGCGGTCGATGCCGGACTTGTCGGCGACGACGATGCGCATCAGGCCGACGCCGTTCTGTTCGCCGGTTGACGTGCGGTCGGGGGCGGCTGCGTTGTCGGTGGTCGGGCTGGCGAGGCCGGGGGTGCTGACGGCGAGCGCCAGGGGTAGGGCGAGCAGGGCGAGGAATCGGCGCGGTCGGTCGGATCTTGGTGTACTCCTCATGAGAGTCCTTCCGGCAAGGCGATCCAGAAGGCCGCGCAGTCGAGGCGTCCGGCAGACGACCTCGGCCGCCGCAGCTTTCCAAGAGTGTGATCGCCGCCTCACCATCAGTCAAGATCGATGGGCGCTGGACGGACGTCGGTTCCAGTCGCACGTCCTTCTTGGACCGGTCGAACGAACGGTCGATCAAGGGCCGGCCCATCCGAGTACACCGGGTCTTTCCTGCCGGGAGTCGTCGTCACCGGCGGGAAGGGTCAGCCGCTGATCGTCAACCCCACCGGCAGGCCCTGCTTGACCTCCAGGACTGCCCGGTCACCCAACGGTCGCGACAGCTCGACGGTGGCGCTGCGCTGCACTCCGCCGGCCGAGCATGCCTCGTCCTCGGCGTGCCGGTACTCGATGACGATCACGACGACCGCCAGGTCCGACTCGACCGCTTCGGTGCCGTAGTCGGCCCCGCACGGCTTGCTGCTCGGGCCGGGCGCGCCAGTGAAGGCGACGGTCAATTCCTGGCTCGTGGTCGTCGTGGTCGCCGACTCGATCGCCAACCCTTCGTGCGGATGGTCGGCGTCCCAGGGCGGCGGGGTCACCCGGACGATGGCCGAGGGATCCACCGCCGCCCGCGCCAGCCGCACCGCGGTTGCGTCGAGCGTGAATTCCCACGCCGGAACGGTCGCCAGGCCCCGGGTGGTTTGGAGCGTCATCGTGGTCAGGCGAGCGCCGGTGACCTTCAGCGGCGCGCAGCCGGAACAGTGGCCGGTGCCCGCCGCGCGCAACTGCACCAACGACGCGTCCGCCGGGATTAGCCGCACGTCCTGTCTGGTGCCGTTGGCCCAGGCGATGTTCCCAACCGATTCCGGCACCCGGGGCAGGGTCGAAGCAGCCTCGACGAGGCCGGCCGACAGCGTCTCCTTGTAAACCCCGTTGGCCGGCTCCCAGCCGCCGAGCTGGCGGGTCAGCTCCCCCACCGGAACGAAGGGCGCGCCGCCCGCAGCGCGAAACGCCTCGTCATACCGGGCCAAGGCGCCGCCCGCCTGCTCGCGCAATCCGTCGAGGCTGTCGCCGGCTCGGCTGCTCGCGGCGGACCCGCAACCGCCGAGCAGGGCCGCGACCGTGATCAAGGGCAGCACACGCCGCCCACGCAGCTTCGCCATCTCCACATCCTTGAGACGCCTCCACGCCGGTCGCGGTTCCGACCGCATCTCCCCCCAAAAAAACGGCCGTTCAGGGCCAGCCCAGGGCTGATAACGGTCCTGCAGCCGCCGCCTACACCGGCGGCAGGGACCGCTCGTTCGCGGCCAGCCGTCATTCCCGGGTGGCTGCGCCGCCCGTTACGCCCCCGCCACGCTGACCGGCTCCGGCGGGACGTCCCGCTCGCTGACCCGCCGCTGGTCGCCGTGCCCCGGCCACCACGCCTTGTGCCCGATCAGCGCGGTCAGCGCCGGGACGAAGAACATCGACATGACGAACGCGGACAGCACGATCCCGATCGCCACCGCGAAGCCCATCTGCTGCAGGAACGAGATCGGCGCGAGCATCAGCACCCCGAACGTCCCGGCCAGGATCAGCCCGGCCGCTGCCACGGTCGGCCCGGCGTGTTCCACGCCGATGGCGGCGGCCTGGTGCGGTTCGTTGCCCTCCCGTGCCTCCTCGCGTAGTCGGGCGATCATCAGGATGTTGTAGTCGGTGCCGATCGCCACCACGAACAGGTAGAGGATGATCGGCAGCTGGAAGGTGACCCCGGGCTTGCCCTGCAGTCCTTGAAACAGGTAGACGGTGGCGCCCAGCGTGGCGGCGAAGTTGAGCAGCACCGCGATCACCAGGTAGATCGGCGCGACGAGGCTGCGCAGCAGCAACGCGAGGATCAGGGCGATCAGCGCGGCCGCCACGGGCAGGATGACCGACAGGTCCCGGTTGTTGGCCGAGTTGATGTCGGCGAAGATCGCCGTCGGTCCGCCGACCAGCGCCCGGGTACCGGACGGGGCCGCCTGATGCAGGGCGGTGCGCAGGTCCTCGCGGACGAGCGTGATGGCCTCGTTGGAGACCGGGTTCTCATTCAGCAGCAGGTTCACCCGGGCCACGCTGGGGTCGCTGCTGCGTTCCGGCGGCTGCGCCCGCCCCACTCCCGGCGCCTTGGTTGCGGCGGCGGCGAAGTCGTTGATCTGCTGCTCGGTCAGCGGGGTCCCGTTTCCGGTGGTCAGGTAGACCTCGGTGGGGGCGAGCGCGCCGGCGGCGAAGCCGCGCTGCAGGTCCTTGGCGGCCTTGGCCGACTCGGTGTCCTGCGGGAAGCCGGCGCTGAAGTCGTAGTCGGCCTTGTAGCCGAGCACGCCGGCGGCGAGCGCGACGAGCAGGGCGCCGGACGCGGCGGCGACGAGCGCGGGGCGGCGGCCGATGGCGGTGCCGAGCCGGTGGGACATGGTGGCCTTGGGGGCACGCTGCCACGCCTTCGACGGCCAGAAGACGTACCGGCCCAGCAGTGAGACGACGGCCGGGATCAGGGTGAGCGAGGTGATGAGCATGACCCCGACGGCGATGGCGAGCGCCGGGCCCAATGAGCCGAAGAAGCCCAGGGACGCCAGCAGCAGGACGAGGAACGCGACGATGACGGCGCCGGCGGCGGAGGTGATGACCTCACCGACCCGCTGCACGGACACGATCATCGCGGTGCGCTTGTCGTCGCCGGCGCGCAGCCGTTCCCGGTAGCGGAACAGCAGGAACAGGATGTAGTCGGTGCCGATGCCGAACAGCACGATCAGCAGGATCGTCTGCAGGTCCTGGCTGACGTTGAGGTTGAACGCCTTGCCGGCGGCGGCGACCAGTCCGGTCGTGACGGTCATGACCATGCTGATGGTCACCACCGGCAGCAGCGCGGCGATCGGGCTGCGGAAGATGACCAGGATCAGTCCGATGATCAGGATCATGGTGGCGACACCGACCACGGAGAACGCCTTGTTGAAGGTGTCCTCGTTGTCGACGAAGGTGGCCACGTCGCCGGCCACCCCGGCGGTCAGTCCGCTGCCGGCCAGTTGCGGTCCCAGCGCCGCGCGCAGGTCACGTACGGCATCCAGCAGCGCCGGGTCGTCCGGGGTCGGCGCGTCGAGGCCGACGCTGACCACCTGCACCGACTTGTCCGGCGCCACGGCCGGCGGGCCGGTCAGGTAGCCGGAGGTGTGGGCGATGCTTTTGTCCTTGAGGGACTGGGCGAGTTGGCCCACCTTCGCCTCGTCGGCCGGGGTGAGTTTCTGCCCGTCGGCGCGTTTGACCACGATGGTCGCGGTCGAGGTGGCCTGTTGCGGGAATGCCTTCTTGCCGAGTTCGGTGGCCTGCACTGACTCGTAGGAGTGGGGTAGGAAGCTTTCCTGGTCGGCGGAGGTGATGTCGCCCAGCGACGGTGTGGTGACGATGATCGCGACGGCGGCGAGCAGCCAGCCGGCGATCACCCACCACGCTTTGCCGACGACGAATCTGCCCAACCGCTCGAACATGCTTTCCTCCGTGTATTCGGCTCTTCTGACGCCCGGGGCCGACAACCTCGCCGGCACGCGGCCGTCACCGTGACGGCAGCCTTCACTACCGGCTGTATAGCGTACATTGATGGCAATCCTTTTCGGACGCCCTGCGGTTAACAACAGCAACCTGGCGACTAACGATTGCCGCTCACATTCCTGTCGAGGCGCGGTGCGGGGCCCGGCGATGGCAGCGCCGTGAGAGCCATAAGGGCGTCGAGGTGTTCCTGCATGCGTTCCAGTGGCCCGTCGGCGCTGTGCAGCCCCTGGTGCAGGTCGCGCAGCACGTCGTCGGAGCCGTTGGTGAAGGCGAGGATCTCGGCGAGGGAGAGCTGATGGTTGAAAATTTCCGCCTCGTTGCGCCAGTCGTGCAGCATGCCAGCGAGGGCCTCGTCCCGCCGCGGCGACAGCACCGCCGACGACAGCGCGGCATTCACCGCGGACAGGCTCATCCGCGGATACACCTGTCGGCGGGCCGGCTGCGCGGCTCCCACCGAGAACGGTGGCGAGGTGAGAATCTTCCGGTTGTCCTGCAATTCCTCGCCGATGGCCTGCAGGGCCTCCGCGCGCCGCTCCCGGCTGGCCGCCCAGCGTTCGGCGACGATGCCGGTGATGCCGCCGAGCAGGCCGAGGATCTGCACCGCCGGCTCGAAGCTCGACATGCCGGCCGACCGGCTCCACCAGACGGCGCTGACCACGAAGGCGACCGCCAGGCTGCCGGCGGTGACCACCATGATCCAGGTACGCGGCGCGGTCACCCACGACGGCAGCGACGCCGGCCGCCCCGCTCTGCCGGTCATTTGCCAGGTCGGCGGAACACGTCCCGGGCGGCGGTGTCGGGGCCGTTGCCGGTGTCGCTGCTAGACAGGAGCATGAGGTCCATGCCGAACCGGCGGACCCGCTCGTACGCCTGGAACTGGGTGAACGCTTCGCTCTCCACGACCAGCCCGGCCTTGGCCAGCGCGGCGGCGAGGGCCTTGAGCTGGTATTTGCGGGTGATGAGCAGGCGGATGGTGTCCCCGCGCGGGAAGTGGACCTCGCTGCGGTTCGGTAGCACGATCTTCAGGTCCTCGGCCGAGTCGTTGCAGTAGATGACCTTGATGACCAGCGACCGGCCCTCTTCGACCACCCCTTCGAAGCGGACGTGGTTCATGTTCACCGACAGGTCGGTGTTCTGGCGAAGGGCGCTGATGACGAATTCGCGGAACACCCAGCTGGTCTCGTACTCGCGGGCCGCCTGCTGGGCCATCCGGTCATCCAGGTGGGAGGCGGTGGCGACCTCTACCAAAAGCCGGTCCTGCGGGCGCAGCAGTTGCTTGCTGAGCCGCTCGACCAGGTCGACGTCCTCGTCGAAGTTGGCCATCGTGTTGCCCAGCAGCGAGAACAGCACCGGTTCGTCGCCGATGAGCCGGTCGCGCAATTCGTTCAGCTCGGCGACGTTCTCCTCGACGGAGAAATCGAGCTGCACCGGGAGCAGCTGGTTGCGGAACTGCCGGAAGAAGGGCAGCGCCTTTATCGGCTTGAGCCCGAGCCGCAGCATCTCGGCGCTCATGTCGACGGGCACGTAGTACATCTCGGGATTCAGCGGCTGCAGGCCCGCGAGGACCACCGCGTCTTTTTCCCCGGTGCCGGGACCGAGGCTGATGTAGTGATAGGGGCGGCCGTTGTGCCGGGAATGCAGACTGCGCCAGCGCCGGCTGAACGTCTCGATGCCGTCGCGCATCACCGGGTAGTTGGGGTCGGTGCAGGCCCGCTGCCAGTTCACCGCCGGTTCGATGCCCCAGTACGAGTAGCCGGACACGATCCGCTTCTCGTCGCCGGTGGCGGAAAAGGGCCGCTGCAGTTCGGCGGCCAGCTCGTTGAGCTTTCGGGACTGGTCTTCGCCGACCAGGCACAGCGACCAGGAGAACTCGGTTTCGGAGATGACTTTCTCGAGTCTGCGCAGCAGCTTTATCTGCTCCCTGGCCTGCTGATCCATGTGCCATCCCCCAGGCGAGGTCGACCGTCCCCGATGTTCCGCTCGCCAACCTTAACAGCGTCAAAGTCTTTGCAGGTAGCCGCTTTGCCGGCCATTGACGTGCGATGCGGCGGACCTTTTTGACGGCAATTGCGGCTATCCCCGGGCCGCCGCCTCGGGCCGCCCGAGCGGTCAGCCGGCGGCCGGCTGGCCGGCGTACACGGGGTTCTTCCTGCCGGCCTGTTCGGGGCACCGGCCGGCGGGGCCGCCGACCATGCCGATCCGGCCGTCGGCGCAGACGATGAGGTAGCCGCGGCCCGCCCAGAACCCGGGTACGCAGACGAACCAGCGGCACACGTCGGGAGCCGGCTCGTGGATCAGCGCGCCGCCGCAGTAGGTGTAGCCGTACGGGTTCTCCGGTGCCCCGCACCGCGGCGCGCCGGCCGGCGGCGGGACGGGCGAGCCGGTCGGCTTCGGCGCGGGCGAGGTGGGTTTCGGTGCTCGCCCTCTTCGCGCTCTGGCTGGCCTCGGGCTTCGGCCGGTACAAGCGCTCACCGGCCTTCCAGCGGGCGCACTACCTGCTCGCCGGCCGC
>NZ_JBSGJR010000008.1:0-41214 GCF_053605645.1 Micromonospora sp. NPDC003776 | reverse complement strand
GCTGGTAGACCACGCCGACCTCCAGGCCGGCCAGCACGTGCTGGTACAGGGCGGCGCCGGCGGCGTCGGGATCTACGTGGTGCAACTGGCGGCCGGTCTCGGTGCTCACGTGAGCGCCACGGCGGCGGCGGCCGACCTGGACTTCGTCAAGGGCCTGGGTGCCGAACAGGTCATCGACTATGCGCACGACCGCTTCGAGGATCACATTCGCGACGTGGACGTAGTCGTTGATCTTGTCGGAGGAGCCACGCAGTCGCGGTCCTGGTCGGTCCTGAAACCCGGCGGTGTCCTGGTCTCCCTCGTCACCCCACCCGACCAGCAGGAAGCAGCCCGGCATGGCGTTCGGGCCCTGTACTTCATCGTCGAGCCCGACCAGAACGCGTTGCGTTCCATCACCGAACTCGTCGATAGCCGCCGGATGAGGCCGGTGCTGGACCGGGTGCTGCCCCTCAGTGAGACGCGCTCAGGTTACGAGGCGCTCGAGACGGCCAAACGCCGCGGCAAGATCGTTATCCACGTCGCTGACTAATCGCTGGCGTCTGCGTCGCCACGAGAATCTTTCGGCGGCCCGAAGCCCGGGCCGATCCGAGGTCGGGTACTCAGCGCCTGGTCTCGTACCTGGTCAGGAGCACGCCGTCAGGGAACGTCCGGGTCTCCACCAGGTTCAGGTTCACCCAGTTGTCAAGGGCCGTGAAGAACGGCGTGCCGCCACCTACCAGGACCGGATGGGTGACGATCGCGTACTCGTCGATCAGCCCGGCCCGCATGGCCGCTGCGGCGAGTGTGGCGCCGGCGATGTCCATGGGGCCGCCGTCTTCGGCCTTGAGCCGGGTAATCTCGGTGACCGCGTCGCCGGTGACCAGGCGGGTGTTCCAGTCGACCGTGCTGGTCGTCGAGGAGAACACCACCTTCGGCATGTCCCGCCAGCGGCGGGCGTACTCGAAATCCGCCGGTGTGGCACCGGGCTTCTGGTCGGCGGTCGGCCAGTGGGAGCTCATCGCCTCCCACAGTTTGCGCCCGTACAGCGCCGTGCCTGTCGCCCCCACGCGGTCGGACCACCACTGGAACAACTCGTCGCTCGGCACACTCCAGCCGAGGTCGTCGCCGGGCGCGGCGATGTAGCCGTCCAGGCTCAGGTTCATGCCGAAGGTCAGTTTTCGCATGGTGTCAGCCTCCCGTGATTCGGTACTCGGCGTATAGACCGGCACGGCGCGGAAGAATCATCGGTCAGGCCACACCGAGGGCCGGTTCACCACCACGTCGGGACCCCGTAGCGTCAGGACGGCGATGCGATCTCCGCACCTATCTTTAGACCAACCGTCAAGTAACCTGCTGATCGTCCGGGACATCGATCGGTCCCGCGAGTTCTATCGCGGGTGACCGTCCCCAGTTGTTTGCAAAGATCAACCGCCGTTTGCTGCACCCACGCCGGTTCGGAGTCACCGAGGTTGGCGGCGTCCGGACTCATGTGCCGCTGATCGCGCATTGACCGCGCCCGGCGCGGCGCGCCGTCATGCCGATGTGCGAGGGGGAGCCGCAGGCGTCAGGAGGTTGCAGTAGACGCCGGCTTCAGACGCTTTCGCTCGACAACGCTCGATGCCGTCACCACACTCAGCGGCGGCACGTCCTTCGCGACAACGGCGCCCGCACCGACGACCGAGCCCCGACCGATTGTCACTCCAGGGGTGACCGTGGCCGCAGCGCCGATCCACACATCATCCTCGATGACGATGGGCGCGTGCGTGATGAAGTCGTCCCGTTCGTCGAGCTCGACGGGGTGTCCGGCCGTGCTCAGAGTCACTCGGGGACCGATCAGGACGCGGTCACCGATGGTGATGCCCCCGTAGTCGAGGAAGAAGCATCCCTGGTTGATGAACACGCGCTGTCCGAACGATGCCCCAAGCCCGTAGTCGCAATAGAACGGGGGCAGGATGGACAGCGAGTCCGGGATGGGTCCACCGAAGATCTCGGTGAGCATCGCCCTGCGCGCGTCGAGGTCGTCAAACGGCAGCACGTTGAGGCGCGAGGTCAGGCTCATGGCGAGTTGTACGCGCTCCGCGAAGGCTCGGGACTCGGGCGTCCTTGTTCGTAAGCGTTGCTCGTTGCGCACGAGGCGATGCTGGCACGACGAGCCAGACACCCGGTGACGACCCCCCGGCACGGAACGCGTCCGTGATCGTGGGATCTTCATCGAACGTCCGGATCTGCCGCTGACCGGGCGTCTTGACCGGCATCGAGGTTGGCGTGCCCAGCGACAGGCAGCCCGCCAGTTACGCACTGTGACAGCCGAGCCCGGAGAAACGCGGCCAACTGTCACCCTTCAAGTAAAGTTGATGTGTAACGGATCAACTGGAGCCCGACACCGCCGGCAGCCAGGTGTCCTGCGTCGGCGCGCTGTCCCGGACCGCGTACCTGCTCACCGGGACCATCAGCTCGCCGAGGACCTGTTGCTGACGGTTGGCACGGCGGCCTCGTTTGATGCTTGACGCCGTGTCGATATACCAGGCGGCTTCACTGCCTTGGCCAGGTAATGCCGATGACGGCCGTTGGGTAGGCAGCAAGAATGGTGCGCCGAGGGGGTGCGGCCACGGATGGCGCTCATGGATGGCACGGATCAACAGCATCGACCTGTCGCCCTGGTGACTGGTGCCGGTCGCAGCGCCGGTATCGCTGCGTCACTGGTGCTGACACTGGCTCAAACCGGCTGGGATGTCGGATTCACCTACTGGACTCCCTATGACGAACGGATGCCCTGGAGAGCCGATCCCGAGACCGTGACGCAGCTCAGCAACCAAGCGGCCAAGCACGGGGCAAGGACAGCCGCAGTCGAGGTGGACCTCAGTGATCCTCACGCCCCAGCTGCCACCTTCGAGACCGTGGAGCGCGAACTGGCCTGCGTCACAGCGCTGGTCCTCGCTCACTGCGAGAGCGTCAACTCGGGACTACTGGATACCAGCATCGAGAGCTTCGACCGTCACTTCGCCGTCAACACCCGGGCGAGCTGGCTCCTGATCCGCGAGTACGCCCAACGGTTCCAAGGACCACATGGCACGGGACGCATCATCAGCCTGACCAGTGACGCCACTGTCGGCAACCTGCCATACGGAGCCAGCAAAGGCGCTCTCGATCGGATCACCCTGGCCGCTGCTCAAGAACTGGCCCACCTCGGCGTGACCGCCAACGCCATCGATCCGGGTCCGACCGATACCGGCTGGATGACCGCAGAGATCAAGGCTGCTGTTCTACGGTCCACGCCGCTCGGTCGCCTCGGGCGCCCGCAGGACTGTGCGAACCTGGTTGCGTTCCTGTGCTCACCCGACGGGGGCTGGATCAACGGTCAACTCTTACGCAGCGACGGCGGCATCTCCTAACCAGCGATCGCCTTCGAGGGCGACACCTCCGCGCGCACGTCGCGATCGCAGCGTCTGTCTCCGCCACTTCCGCCGGGTACTCCGGCAAGAGGTCGTCCCAGACGACGAACCACGGCCCGTACCGCTGGGCCTGACCCTCGGGGCCGGTCGGAGATCCAGATATGTCAGTGCGCGCCACCGTCCCCAATGCGGTAGACGTGGGCCCGGCAGCGGTCGAGGATGGTCGGATATATAAATGCCCGGTGGGAACGGTCGGGCTAACATCTCCCGTCGTGATTGACCACGTTGCCGAGGACTTCGGTATCCGCCTGACTACCGTCGAAGTGATCAACGGCGGGGTGGATCGGGCAGCGCAGAACCTTCTGGGACGCACGCAAACAGCCGCGTACGCGATCAAGTGGTCCGCTGGCGGCAGCGACGCCGGACTTGTGGTGCCGAGCGCTTTAGCCGATCGGGGACTGCGAGCGGTGGCCGCGCCGGTCCGCACGCGGGACGGTCGCCTCTGCTCCGAGCGGGACGGACGCCGCCTGTCGGTCACACCGTGGGTCGGTGACCGCAACGGCCTGGACGGCGGCCTGGATGAGACCCAGTGGCGGGAGTTCGGGGCGGTGCTTGCCGCGACGCACTCGCTGCCGGTCACGCCGGAACTTGCGGCCGTGCTGCCCGTCGCCGGCCACGATAAGGACCTCGCGGCGGCCCGGGCGACCGAAGCGCTGCTCCACGCCTCGCCACCGCCCGATGCCATTGCCGCCCAGACCAGGAAGATCTGGATGGATCACGCGCAGCGCATCGCGGCGGTCGCGGACCGGGTGGAGTCGTTGGCGCCGGCGGTGACGCCGTCAACCGTGTGCCACACCGATCCACACCTGGGCAACGTCTTGGCAGCGCCCGGCCGGATGTGGCTCATCGACTGGGACGACGCAGCGCTGTCCACGCCCGAACACGACCTGATGTTCGTCCTCGGTGGCACCTACGGCGATGAGCACATCGGCGACCGAGAACGAGACTGGTTCTTCCAGGGATACGGGCCGGTGACGATGGACCCGCTCCACCTCGCGTACTGGCGCGGAAGCCGCGGCCTCGCCGACATCGCCTTCCTGGCCGGGGAGGCGTTCACACCGGGCGACTACGGCGACACCTGGCGCGCGAGAGCAAACCGGCTTCTAGCCGCGAACCTGGAACCGGCCGGGCTCATAGCACTGGCGATGACCTGATCCAACGACCGGCCACACCCGGGTCTACAGACGGGTTGGCCGGCGACATGACCGGCTTGCGCCTCGCCCTCGGCGCAGGCCGCGAGGCCCGCGCCTGGCTCCGCATCACCTGGCGATGCTGGCAAGACCACACAGTCTTCCAACCCGACCTTCACCGCACCCGCCAACGGCGCCTCGGCTTGACATAGGGCACTCGGTCCGCCAGGTGCCGGCCGACCTCATCCATGACAGCCGCATGGGGAGTGTCGCCGTGGGTGTCCACGCCGCCGACCACGCTACGATGCGGCGTCCTGCCTCTCGTTCAGTCATTCTGCGTCGTTCCGTCCTTCCGCTCGCGCCGGGGGCGGCACGCGCCGGTCGGGCGGGCGGACAATCACCGAGTTGATGAAGACCTCGGCTGGCGCCCGGCGGGATCCCACGGAGGCGGTCCGGAAGGAGCCCAACCGGTCGCACTACCAAGGTGGTCCCGCCGGTTCATGTTCGCGAATCCGAGCGCCCCCGCAGGTCTCGCTTCACCGGTAGCCTCTCTCTATGCCGACCGAGATCGTCTTTGAGACTCACTCCTGGAGTGAGGACAACGACCGTGGCATCGCCACCGGCTGGCTGCCCGGCCGGTTGTCGCCGCGAGGACGGGCGCTGGCAGCGGAACTTGGTCAGCGCAGGCAGGACGACGGCATCGCCGCAGTCTTCGCCTCGGATTTGCGTCGGGCAGCGGAGACGGCCGACATAGCCTTCTCGGGGACCCAGATCCCCGTGCTGCACGACTGGCGACTGCGGGAATGCAACTACGGCCACCGCAACGGCATGCCCGCCGCCGAACTGCACGAGCACCGGGACCGGTACCTCGACGAGGCCTACCCTGGCGGTGAAAGCTGGCGACAGGCGGTACACCGCGTGGGTCGATTCCTCGACGATGTATCGCTTCTCTGGGCCGGCCAGCGCATCCTGGTCATCGGGCACGTCGCCACCCGATGGGCCCTCGATCATTGGATCAACGGCGTCCGGCTGGAGGACCTGATCAACGCCGACTTCGCCTGGCGTGAGGGTTGGGAGTACCGGATTGCCGACCCGCGTGATCGGCAGGACAGGACCGAGTCCACGCAAGTGTCGGCCGGTTAATCGCGTCCGATCAGCGGCAAGCAGCACCTGTCTAGCGCTACCGGCAGTTCTTCATCATCGCGCTCGGCGAGCTGATCCTGTTCACCGGACTCGCGCTGGGCAGCAGCGGCTTCGCGCCGAAGGCGGGCGCCGCGTTCCTGACCGGGATCGCCATATCCGCCGCAGCCCGCGCCCGCGGACGCCCGCCAGAGGGCCCGTCACCAGCTTGCTTGGCTCGTGCGGACGGCAGCGCTACTCGCTCTTGGCCCAGATGGGGCCCTGGTCGGTCCAGGTGACGCCCTTGTTGCGGCAGAGGCAGAACGGGTGGCCGACGGGGTCGGTGTAGACGCGCCAGCCGTAGCCCTCGGGGCCGATGGAGTCCTGCTGCAGGGTGGCGCCGAGGGCCAGGAGGCGGCTCTGTTCGGCCTCGATGTCGTCGACTTCGAAGTCGAGATGGAACTGCTTGGGGTGCTCGCTGTCGGGCCATTGCGGGGTGCGGTAGTCCTCCACCCGGATGAAGGCCAGCTCGATCTCGCCAAACTGGATACCGGCCCAGAAGCCGTTGCTGCCCTCCTTGACCGGGCGACCCGTCACCTTTGAATAGAAGGCTGCCAGCGCCATCGTGTCCGGGCAGTCGATGATGAAATCGGTGAGTCGCAGCATCCGGCGATGCTGCCACAAGATCGAAGCAAGATCAAATACGCCAGAGTTTGCGACAGGCCCTACCCGGCGTCGGTGCTCGTGGTCCGATCACGTCCCGCGCCGTCGTGATGACGGGAGTGCTCGGCCGGAGTGAGGCAGGCGGTGACTGTTGCGGTCACCCCGTCCACTCCCCGGGTGAGGACAAGCCCTTCGGCGAACTGGTGTGCGAGCCACAAACCTCGCCCACCGGGCATGTCCGCAGGTGACAGCTGCACCGGAAGCTCCGCACTCGGGTCGCCCTGGTCGCTGATCTCGCAGACAAGCACATCGTCGTGTTGGTGCAGCTGGAGGTGGCCGCGGCCGCCGCCGTGGCGTACCGCGTTCGTGACCAACTCGTGTACGGCGAGGACGAAGTCGTAGGTGGCCTCTCCGGTGAGTCCCGCGGTGGTCACTGCGGTCTTGAGCCGGTGTCTCAGGGCGGTGACGGTCGCGGCGGTGAAGTCTTCGGACAGGATCACCACAACGGCTTCGACCCACCTTGGTCGGCTTGGGTCGGATGTCCCCGTGTTGTCGTCCACGGCGCGGACCTTACTCCGTTCCGCACCGTCCGCGACCCTTGTCACCGGGCAAGAAATGCCAGCTCAGCGGCAACAGGCCAGCATCGACCCGGCCGCGTCGACATCGGTGTCAGGGCCGCAGGGCCGCGAGCTGGATCTGCAACGCCAGCCGTGCCTGGGGCGACTCCAGATCGATCGAGGTGACCTCGGCGATGCGGCGCATCCGGTGCCGCAGCGTGTTGGGATGTACGTGCAGCGCGCGGGCGGCCTTTCTCGGGTCGCCCTGATGGTTCAGCCACGCGGCGACCGTAGCGATGTAGTCGGTGCCGTGCCGGCGGTCGTGCGCGACGAGGTCGGGCAGCGGCCCGCCGACCAGCAGGTCGTCCTGCGGCACCGTGCGGACCACCCGGTGCACGACCACCTCGGCCCACAGGTCCTCGAACCGCAGCACCGGGTCCCGCCGGCGGTCCGGGTCGCGCAGCGCGAGCAGCTCGGCCGCCTCGGCACGGGAGCGAGGCAGGTCTCCCACCTGCCGGGCGGGGCTGCCGGACGCGGCATGCAACCCTGGGTCGTGCGCCGCGATATCGACGATCAGCCGCTCGAGCCACCGCCGGGAGCCCGGCGACTCGCCCTGGTCGACCACCACCGCGAAGAGCACGTCCCCGATGTCGGTGATCAGCGGCTGGCGCCAGCCGTGGCGGCGGGTGATCGACTCCCACAGCGCCAGGTTGTGCACCGTCTCTCCGGCGCCGCCGTGCGCGCCGAGCGCGACGACCCGCCACGGCCCGTCGGGCAGCCCCAGTTCCTCCCGGCCCATCGAGCCGGGGACCCGCAGTGCGGCCCGCAGCCGGTCGGCGGACACCCGGCGGGCGACGTCGGCCTGCACGCGTAGCCGCAGCAGGTACAGCGCCAGAGCGGACGCCGCGCCCTGCAGATCACGCAGGCGCTCGTGCGGCACCGGGCCGTCGACGACGGCCCAGATCGAGCCGAGCAGCTCGCCGCCGGCACGGATGGGGATCACGAGTCGGGGCAGCGTACCGTCCGGGCCCTGCGGCACGAAGATCAGCTGGCTGCCCGCGGTGAGCTTGCGGAACACGCCGCGAGCGCGGAAGTGGGCGATGACGTCCCCGGGCACCCGACGGCCGACGATGGTTGACACCCGCGCCGGATCCGCCCGATCCTGCCGCGACGAGTAGGCGATCACCCGGTACTGGGCGTCCTCGATCGTCACCGGCGCGTCGAGCACGGCGGCGGTCGCGTCGGCCAGGGCGAACAGTTCGTCGTACACGCCGGCTTCGCCGGTCTCCGCGGGGCCGGGCGCGGCGGCCCGGTCGATCACCCCGCGCAGCAGCCAGACAAGTTGCGCCCACGAGCCGTGGCTTTGCAGCTCGACCAGGGTCAGCTGGCATTCGGCGGCCCGCGCCGTCACGGCCGGGTGCGCGGCGAGCGGCGGCTTCAGGACGAGCCCGGCCGCGGCGACGCAGCGCTCGACGGCGGCGAGCGCCTGCTGCGGCGTGGTGATACCGGCACCGAGGACCAGATCCCCACCCGCCGGCGCCTCATCGGGTTCGGCGAGGGTCACGTCGCGGACTTCCAGGCCCCGACCGGGCACGACGATCTTGAGCAGCGCCGCGCCCACGGACTCCACCACACCCGCCACGGTGATCACGCCCCGAAGTATGCCCGCAGGTTGTCTCACCAGGCCAATCACCATGATCAGGATTGGCCGGTCCGAACAATGACGCTCCGGCACGGCGGAGACAGGATGGCCGCAACAGGTGCCCCGAAGGAGAGACAAGAACATGCCCGCCACGAGCTCCACGCCCACCCCGGACCGCGTCGCCGTCATCGGCGCCGGGATGGTGGGTCTGGCCACCGCCTGGTTCCTGCAGGAGCAGGGAGTGCAGGTCACCGTGCTGGATCGCACGGGCGTGGCGGCGGGCGCGTCCTGGGGTAACGCCGGCTGGCTCACCCCCGGCATCACCACTCCCCTGCCCGAGCCGGCAGTGCTGCGCTACGGGCTGCGCGCCGCGCTGAGCCCGTCGTCGCCGGTCTACGTGCCGCCCCGCGCCGACCCGCGACTGCTGCGCTTCCTGGCCGGATTCGTCCGGCACAGCACCCCGGCGAAGTGGCGCACCGCGATGCGCGCCTACATTCCGATGAACCGGCGCGCCTTCGAGGGATTCGACGTCCTCGCCGCCGGCGGGGTCGGGTCGATGACGTACGAGGCGAAGTCGTTCATCGCGGCGTACCGGACCGAGGCGCAACGATCGGTCCTGCTGGACGAACTTTCGCACATCCGCGCCGCCGGCCAGGACATCGAGTTCGACGTCCTCACCGGCGCCGAGGCCCGCGAGGTGGAGCCGGCCCTGTCCGACGAGATCGGCGCCGCCGTCCGGTTGCACGACCAGCGGTACATCAACCCGGGCCAGTACGTGCACGCCCTCGCCGACTCCGTCCGCGACCGTGGCGCGTCGCTGCTGACCGGCACGCGGGTGGTCGACGTCCGCGACGAGGCGACGGCGGTGCGGGTGGTGACCGGCGACGGTGCGCACGATCGCTACGACGCCGTCGTGCTGGCCACCGGCACCTGGCTCGGGGACCTCGCCCGCCGCTTCGGCGTCCGCACCGTCGTACAGGCCGGACGCGGCTACAGCTTCAGCGTGCCGATCGAACATGTCCCCGCGGGGCCGGTCTACTTCCCCACGCAGCGCGTGGCCTGCACGCCGCTCGGCGACCGGCTTCGCGTCGCCGGGATGATGGAGTTCCGCAACGCGGAGGCTCCGCTGGACCCTCGCCGCATCCGGGCCATCGCCGAGGCCGCCCGTCCCCTGCTGCGCGGCGCGGACCTCGACGCCCGCGTCGACGAATGGGTCGGTGCGCGGCCCTGCACCCACGACGGGCTGCCCCTGATCGGCGCCACCCGCTCGCCCCGCGTCTTCGCCGCCGGCGGCCACGGCATGTGGGGCATCACCCTCGGACCCCTCACCGGCCGGCTCCTCGCCGAGCAGATCACCACGGGCCGGCAGCCCGAGGAGCTGCGGCCCTTCGACCCGCTGCGCTGACCCGCCAGTCGCACCGGAGGCCGGCTACGACCGGTCCGGCGACACGACGGCCAGCATCGATCAGCACTGCGGGCGGAGCGCGACAGCGCCCCGCCCGCACCCATTCCTGTGGAGAGGAAAACCGACCGTGTACGTCGTGAGCAGGCAGGACGAGTTGGGTGTGCTGCGCGTCGTCCTGGAGGAGCAGCGCGAGCGGCACAGCACTCAGCTGGCGCTGCTGGCTCGCCAGGCCCGTCAGGTGCCCCGGGACGGGGCCGCTGCCGCACTGGCCGCCGCGTCCCGGCGAGCTCTGAGCGACATCGCCCGAGCTCTGCACTACCTGGAACAGGGCCGCTACGGCAGCTGCGAGGAGTGCCACGGCGACATCCCGATCGAACAGCTGGCGCTGCGCCCGGCGACCCGGCTCTGCACCACCTGCGGGCCCCGCCACCCACACGACGACCCAGCCGACGAGCACTGAACGAAATCGAATCCTGGTACCGGCGGCGGAGCGTGCCGGGCCAGCAGCGAGGCAGCTGCGACGATCGCTCGACTTACTCTGCTGGTGGCAGCGTTCCCGTCGGCACCCCTCGCCGGCCGCCGCGTCGGGTTCGGCGTGCCCGGACCGTCCCGTTCCGCCGGCCGCGCACCCCGCCCCACGGCCGGTCCCGGCGGCTGGCCTGCTCGACACCGTCGACGACGTCGGCGCTGCCAGGCGTCGGCTCGCAGGACGCCGTGCTCACAAGCCCGACAGCCGGGCGGCGCCGGCGCTGATCTCAGTCGGCTGCGCCGGTGCCGAAGAAATCGGAGCGTGACATTGGTGGGCGCCGGCGCTGTCCGGGTCGAGGAGGTCCTCATACACCCCGACCTTGAACCTGATCAGGTCCAGGCACTCGGTCAGCTTGCCGATCTGGGTCGTGACGTTCGCCTGGTGCTCGCGCAGGAGCGCGAGTCGTTCCTGCTCGTTGCCGGCTCCGTGCCTGACGAGGTCGGCGTATCGGCGCAGCGCGGGCAGGGGCATGCCTGAGGCGCGCAAGATGATGCAGACGGTGAGCCAGTCCACGTCATCCTGGCTGTAGACGCGGCGCCCGCCAGGTCCGCGCTGCACAGGGTTGACGAAGAGGCCCTCGTGCTCATAGAAGCGCAGCGCGTGAACGCTCAAACCGGTGCGTTCGGCGACCTGCCCGATGCTCAGACTTGCGGTGACCTCGGCCATACCGTGCACCGTAGCGGGTTGACCTAGAGCCGACTCTAGATCCTAGGGTCCTCCGTGATCGACGCCTCTGTCGCTTCGCGTAATCGCCTGCACGAGCAAGGGAAGCATCACCATGCACTATCGCGCCCTCGGCGGAACCGGTATGGAAGTCAGTGTCTACTGCCTCGGGACCATGATGTTCCAGGATGGCTGCAACTCCGACCACGACGATTGCGTCCGTATCATCCACGCCGCCCTCGACCAGGGGATCAACTTCGTCGACACCGCCGACATGTACGGGCAGGGAGAGTCCGAAGAAATCGTCGGCAAGGCGCTGCGCGGGCGCCGTGACGATGTCGTACTCGCCACCAAGGTGCACTTCCAGATGGGCGAGGGCCGAAACCGCAGTGGTAACTCGCGGCGGTGGATAGTCAAGGCGGTGGAGGACAGTCTGAGGCGGCTGAACACCGACTGGATTGACCTCTACCAGGTCCACCGCCCCGACGACTCGACCGATGTCGAGGAGACGCTTTCGGTGCTCAGCGACCTCGTGCATCAGGGAAAAATCCGCGCTTTCGGCTGCTCGACATTCCCTGCCGAGGAGATCGTGGAAGCGCATCACGTCTCCGAGCGGCGTGCCCTCGGACGCTTCCGTACCGAGCAGCCGCCTTATTCGATCCTGGCTCGCGGAATCGAGGCCTCGCTCCTGCCCGTCTGTCAGCGCTACGGGATGGGTGTACTGGTCTGGAGCCCACTGGCCTTCGGGTTCCTCACCGGCAAATACCGCAAGAACCAGCCCGTCGACCTGTCAGCCGGCCGTGCCTCGATCCGGCCGGCGCTGTTCGATCCCGCGAACGCGGAGAACGCGGTCAAGCTCGACGCCGTCGAGCAGCTCGTGGAGCTCGCGGAGAGCGTCGGCTGCACCATTCCACAGCTGGCCGTGGCGTTCACCGTGGCCCACCCGGCCGTCACCTCGGCGATCATCGGACCGCGGACCATGCCGCAGCTGGAGGACCTCCTCGAGGGCGCCGCGTTGACCCTGGACGATGCGACGCTCGACCGGATCGACGAGATCGTGCCGCCGGGCACCAATCTTTACAACCCCAACGCTCTCCTGCCCCCGCGTTCACTGACCGACACCGCACGTCGTCGCCGCCCGCTCGCCGACCGCGCGGCCGCCTGAGTGAGCTGATGTGGTGGTGAGTTGCTGGATCGAGGGAGACGGGCGTCCGCCCGTCTCCCTCGCGCCTCCCGAGCCTTCTGGCTTGGTGAAGCGTCCGGCTACGGCTGCTCGCGCTGCTGCCGCTGCAGGTCGAGCGCGATGTCGACGATCATGTCCTCCTGGCCGCCGACCATCTGCCGGCGCCCCACCTCGACGAGGATGCTGCGCGTGTCGAGACCGTACTCGGCGGCGGCGGTCTCCGCGTGGCGCAGGAAGCTCGAGTAGACGCCCGCGTAACCCAGGGTCAGCGTTTCGCGGTCGACGCGAACCGGGCGGTCTTGCAGGGGACGGACGATGTCGTCGGCCGCGTCCATGAGCGCGAAGAGGTCGCAGTCGTGTTGCCACCCGTTGAGGTCGGCGACGGCGATGAAGGCCTCGATCGGGCAGTTCCCGGCACCGGCGCCTTGGCCGGCGAGGGACGCGTCGACCCGGTACACCCCCTCCTCCACCGCGACGACCGAGTTGGCCACGCCGAGGCCCAGATTGTGGTGGGCGTGGATGCCGATCTGGGTCTCCGGTTCGAGCGCATCGCGGTATCTGCGGACGCGTTCCCGGACGCCGTCCATGGTCAGCCGACCACCGGAATCGGTGACGTAGACGCAGTGTGCCCCCGCCGTCTCCATCATTTTCGCCTGCTTGGCGAGCACCTCCGGTGGCGCCATGTGCGACATCATCAGGAAGCCGGAAACGTCCATGCCGAGTTCGCGGGCGGCGGCGATGTGCTGGTTGGCTATGTCGGCCTCGGTGCAGTGGGTCGCGATGCGGACCGAGCGGATCCCGTACTCCCAGGCCCTCTTCAGCTCGTGCACGGTGCCGATGCCGGGCAGCAGCAGGCCGGTCAGGGTGGCCCGCTCCACCACCTGAGCGGCCGCCTCGATCCACTCCCAGTCGGTGTGCGCCCCGGGGCCGTAGTTCAGGCTGCTGCCGGCCAGCCCGTCCCCGTGCGAGATCTCGATGGCGGCCACGCCGGCGGCGTCCAGCGCCGCGGCGATGGTCCGGACGTGGTCGAGGGTGTAGCGGTGCCGGATGGCGTGCATGCCGTCGCGGAGGGTCACATCCTGTACGTAGATGTGGGTGCTCATCGGGCCGTCACCGCCGCTGCCAGTCGCTCGCCGACCTGCCGCGCGGCGGAGGTCATGATGTCCAGGTTGCCCGCGTACGTGGGCAGGTAGTGGCCCGCCCCTTCCACCTCCAGGAACACGCTCACCACCCAGCGGTCCCCGGGCGGGGCGTCCGGGATGAGATCGGACTCCGGGCTGTCCGCCGTGATCCTGCGGAACTGGACGTCCTGTTTGAGCCGGTAGCCAGGCACGTATGCCCTGACCTTGTCCGCCATGGCCAGCACCGCGGCGGTGACCGCGTCGCGGTCGCAGTCGTCGACGATGCAGAAGACCGTGTCGCGCATGATCAGCGGCGGTTCGGCGGGGTTCAGCACGATGATCGCCTTGCCGCGCCGAACCTTGCCGACCTGCTCGATCGCCCGCGAGGTGGTCTCGGTGAACTCGTCGATGTTGGCCCGGGTGCCAGGCCCGGCGGACCGCGACGAGATCGACGCGACGATCTCGGCATAATGCGTGGTGGCTACCGAGGAGACCGCCGCGACGATCGGGATGGTCGCCTGCCCGCCGCAGGTCACCATGTTGACGTTCCGCTCGCCGAGATGCTCGTCGAGGTTGACCGGCGGCACCACGTACGGGCCGATGGCCGCCGGCGTCAGGTCGACGAGCGTGACGTCGGCATCCCGCAGCGCCGCGTCGTTCGCCAGGTGCGCGTGCGCCGACGTCGCGTCGAACACGATCCGGATGTCACGGAAGTCGGGGTGGTCGATGAGCCCCCGCACCCCGGTCGAGACGACCGGTACGCCGAGTCGCGCCGCCCGCGCCAGCCCGTCGGAGTTCGGGTCGATGCCGACGAAGGCACCCACCTCCATGGTCTCCGACCCACGCAGGATCTTGATCATCAGATCGGTGCCGATGTTTCCGGAGCCGATGATGGCAACTTTCGTCTTTGGCATGTCTCCTTCTCCGCAGCTTGGAATGAAACGGCCACCGTCCCGAGATCGGAGATCTCGGCGTCGACCCAGGCTGAACGTGCTGGCTAACTGCTGGCCGAGCGGACGTCGAGGCCCTCACATCAGGTGGGTCGCCATGCCGCCATGGACGGCCAGCACCGTCCCGGTGATGTGGCTGGCCCGGTCGGAGGCGAGGAACACGACCGCGTCCGCCACGTCCTGCGCCGTGCCCGGCCTGCCCAGGGCCAACCGCCGTACGTCCCGCACGTGGTGCGTCACCGCGTCCTCCCGCGGGAGGCCGTGGCGCTCGGCCAGGGCGTCGACGAAGCCCCCCGGCTTGTCCCACATCGGGGTTCGGGTGGGGCCGGGCGCCACCGCGTTCACCCGGATTCCCTGCGGCCCGTACTCGGTGGCCAGTGCCCCGGTCAGCGAGAGCACGGCGGCCTTGCTCGCCGCGTAGTCCACCAGCATCGGCTCGGGGTAACGCCCGGAGGTGGATGCGAGGTTGACGATCGACGCCCGGGCGGAGGCCTGCAGCAACGGGACGGCCGCGCGGACGGTCCGCACGACGCTCATCAGGTTGATGTCGAGGGTACGGCGCCAGGAATCGTCGTCGACGTCCAGAAAACTCCTCCTGGCTGGTGCGATTCCGACGTTGTTGACGAGGATGTCGATCCCGCCGAGCACCGCGCCGGCGCCTTCGACGATGAGGTCGCCGCAGCCCGGCTGGCCGAGGTCGACCGGTAGGGCGTGCACCCCGGGCAGCCTGTCCAGTTCCGCGCAGGCTGCCACGTCGAGTTCGGCGGCGACCACGCGCACCCCTTCGGACGCGAGGGTTTCCACGACGGCGCGCCCGATGCCGGCGCCCGCTCCCGTGACGACGGCGCGACGACCTGCCATCCGCAATTCCACCGGGGTTCCTTCCATCTCTGCAGCCGGGCGGCCCCGGGCGATCGCACCGCCGCGCCGGGTCGGGGCAGCCATGCTGCTCCGGCCGGCGCTGGGGCGGCGACGCCGGAGCAGCTTGGCCACTCGCCTACTTGGCTAGTCCGCGGTGTGGTCGATCTGCATGACGACGGCCTTGGGCTCGGTGAAGAACTCCCGGCTGAAGGAGCCGCCTTCGCGGCCGACACCGGAGGCGCCGACGCCGCCGAACGGCGCCCTCAGGTCGCGGATGAAGAAACAGTTCACCCAGACGGTCCCGACGTTCAGCCTGGCCGCGACGCGGTGGGCGCGGGAGAGGTTCTCGCTGAACAGCATGGCGTTGAGCCCGAACGGCGAGTCGTTGACCAGGCCGACGACCTCGTCCTCGGTGTCGAACGGCGTGACCGTGACGATCGGCCCGAAGATCTCCTCGCACTGGTGCGGGGCGTCCGCCGGAATGTCGGTGACCACCGTCGGATGGATGAACAGGCCCTCCCCGACCGCGCCGGTGAGGACGGTGCCGCCGACCGACTCGATCGAGTCGAAGTACGTGCGGACCTTGTCGTAGTGCGTCTTCGAGGACAGCGGCCCCACCTGGGTCTGCTCGTCCTTCGGGTCGCCCACGACCATTGCCTGGGCCGCCTTCACGAAGCGTGCCAGGAACTCGTCCTGGATCGAGCGGTGGACGTACAGCCGCGAGCCGGCGAGGCAGACCTGCCCGGCGTTGGTGAAGATCGCCCTGATCGACCAGCTGACCGCGGTGTCGAGGTCGGCGTCGGCGAAGACGACGTTGGCGCCCTTGCCGCCGAGTTCGAGGCTCACCGGGGTGAGGTTCTTCGCCGCGGCGGCGCTGATGATCCGGCCGGTGGCGGATTCGCCGGTGAAGGTGATGCGGTCGACGTCGGGGTGCGCGGTGAGGGCCGCGCCGGCGGAGTCCGGGCCGAATCCGTGCACGACGTTGAACACGCCCGGCGGAATCCCGGCCTCGAGCGCGAGCCGCGCCAGGATCGTGGCGGAGGCCGGGGAGTCCTCGGCCGGCTTGAGCACGACGGTGTTGCCCCAGGCCAGCGCCGGCGCGACCTTCCAGCTCTCCAGCATCATCGGGAAGTTCCACGGCGCGATGGCCGCGACCACACCGGCCGGCTCGTACCGGGTGTAGGCGTGGTGCCCGGAGTCCATCGGAAGTGTCTCGGCCGCCGTGATCAGGGCGTGGTCGGCGAAGAACCGGATGTTGTCGGCGGTGCGGGGGACGTCGTTGCCCCGGCTCTGCGTGATCGGCTTACCCATGTCGCGGGTGTCGGCCAGGGCGAGTTCGTCGGCGTGTTCGAGGATCAGGTCCGCGAAGCGGTGCAGGATCGACCGCCGCTGTGCGCGACCGAGCGCCGACCAGCGTCCGTCGTTGAACGCGCGACGGGCGGCGGCGACGCCGAGATCGACCTCCGCCGCGCCGCCGAGCGGAAACCGTGCCCACGGCTGCCCGGTGTATGGGTCGACGCTGTCGAAGGTCTCCCCCGAGCGGGAGGGGACCTCCTCGCCGTCGATGATGTGGCCGAACGTCTCCACGTCAGCGTCCTTCCTGTTCTGTTGCCTGGCCGGCCGGCCGCGTCGACGCGTCGGCCCGGTTGTCGAGGTCCGCCTGGGCGGCGTCGCGCTCGGCGAGGGTCTGGTCGCCGGCGGCCCACAGGCTTCGGGGTACCTCGCGCACGATCACCCGGATCTGCTGCGGATTGGCGTCGAGGGAGGTTTCGACCGCCTCGTGTACCCGGTGGATGAGCTCACGCAGACGCGCGGGGTCACGCCCTGCGGTGAGGGTGACTTCGACGAGAGGCAATGCTCATCCTCCTGAGACGCTGGTGCTGCCGAGGTTGGTGAAGTGCACCGAGACGGTGCTTCCGGGATTGAGGAAGACGGCGTCGGTCATGCCCCCGGTGAGCACGATCCAGCCGGCCTTGAGGCGGTGCCCGCGGCGGCCGAGGGCGTTCGCGGCGAGGGCGAGGGCTTCGGCCGGATGGCCCTGGACTGCCGCGCCGGTGGCGGTGTCCACGATCTCCCCGTCGACGTCGAGCAGACATGCCTCGAGCGCGAGGTCGATGTTGTGCGGTTTCCGTGCGACCGGGCCGATTCCGAAGCGGCCGGCGGAGGCGTTGTCGGCGACCACGTCCGGCAGCGTGAACTTGAAGTCCCGGTAGCGCGAGTCGATGACCTCGTAGCCCCCGTACACGTACTCGACGGCCTGCATCGCCCGCGCGGCCGTGACCCCCGGCCCGGCGAGATCTTCGCCGAGCACGAACACGATCTCGGGCTCGACGCGGGGGTGGATGAGCCGCGCCATCGGTGCCGGCTCACCGGCCGGCAACACCATCGCGTCGGTGAGCCAGGCCGTCAGCGGCGCGTCGATGCCCATCCGCGACTGCTTGGCCCGCGAGGTCAGGCCGAGCTTGACACCGATGATCGTCTCGCCCGAGGCCACCTTCCGCTCGATCAACCTGTCCTGGGCGAGGTAGGCCGCGTCGAGGTCGAACTCGGGATACTCGTCGGTGATCGGTCCGCGGTCGCGGCACTGCGCCTCCGCGGCGGACAGCTCATCGACCACCCGGTCGACCGTCCACTGCCTCATGTCGCCGGGGCCGCCGCTGGTCGCGGGAACCGTTCTGGTCATTGGTTCACACGCTCCATCCGGGTGGTGAGGGTGCCGAGGTGGGCGAAGGTGGCCGTGACGACCGAGCCGGGCGCCAGCGGCTGGGCCGCGGTCAGGGAGCCGGGGATGACGACCTGCCCGGCCTCGAGCGCGACGCCGAGCCGGCCGAGGGTGTTGGCCAGCCAGGCCAGGGCGTGGATCGGGGAACCGAGTACGGCACCGCCGGCGCCGGTGCCCACCACCTGACCGTTCACCGACAGCACACACCCGGCGAGCCGCAGGTCGATGTCACCGAGCCGGACCGGGCGGCTGCCGAGGACCACCGCGCCGGAGGAGGCGTTGTCCGCGATCGTGTCGGCCAGGGTGATGCGCCAATCGGCGATTCGGGAGTCGATGATCTCCAGGGCGGGTAGGACGTAGTCGACCGCGCTGATCGCGTCGGGCACGGTGACGCCCGGCCCGGCCAGGTCCGAGCCCAGTACGAAGGCGATCTCCGGCTCCACCTTCGGCGAGACGAAGTCGGACATCCGCAGGGGCTGACCCTCCAGCACGATCATGTTGTCCATCAGGTGGCCGTAGTCCGGCTGCTCGACGCCCAGTTGGCGCTGCATCACCCGGGCGGTGAGACCGACCTTGTGCCCCTTGATGACGCGTCCGTCCGCCTTCCACCGCTCGACCTGCAGTTGCTGGACGGCGTAGGCGTCCTCCGGCGTGATGTCACGGTAGGTCTGGGTCAGCGGGCTGATGGGCTGGCCACGGTAGGCGCCCAGCAGCGACTCGGCCGCCGCGCGGCGCTCCTTGGCATCCATGCTCTTGCCTACCTGTCCAGCACCATGGCGGCGACGTCCACCGGCTTGGTGAGTGCGCCGGTCTGGACCATCAGGTCGTTCCACCGCCCGAGCTGGGCGACGTCGGGCTTACCCGCGGTCCACTTCGGCAACTCCATCGCGGCGGCCTGCTCCGGCTTGGTCTGCGAGTAGGTGGTGACGATCTGCCGGGCACGTTCGGGGTCGGCGGCGATGTAGGCGTTGGCCTTCTCGATCGCGCGCGCGAACGCCGCGGCGGTGTCCGGGTTCTTGGCGACGAACGCGTCGGACATGCCGAGCCCGGAGACCGGGATCCCGGCGGCCACCCCGGAATACGACTTGAGCACCATCCGGCCGCCGGCGCCCGCGACGGCGGTGCGGAACGGCTCGACCAGCCAGGCCGCGTCGACGCTGCCCTTCTCCAGTGCGGGCTTCATGTCGGGGAAGGCCAGCTCGATGAACTTGACCGTGGCTGGGTCGACCCCCTGCTCCTTGAGGACGGCCTTGATGGTGATGTCGCCGGTGTTGTTCAGGGTGTTGACGGCGATGGTCTTGCCCGCGAGCCCGGCGGCGTCGGTGATGGGTGAGTTGGCCGGCACGTAGACGCCGCCGGTGGTCTCGGTGGCCCGGACCCCCTCGGCCACGATGGTCACCTCGAGCTTCTGGCTCTGGGCCAGCAGGAACGAGGGGTAGGTCGCGAAGGCGGCCTGCAGGTCTCCGGACATCAGGGCCGGCACGGCGGCCGCTCCGCCCTGCACCGCCTGGGTCTGCACCGTGAGCCCCTCTTCCTTGAAGAAGCCCTGTTGGTTCGCGATGAACACGGCGGCGTGGTCGATGACGGGCACGATCCCGACCTTGAGGTTCGTCGTCTCGAGCTTGCCGTCGGCCTTGGCGGTGCCGCCGTCCCCACCGCCGCAGGCGGTGAGCGTGGCGAGCAGGGCGACGGAGGCCAGCGCGCCCAGCAGGGGGCGCCGCGAAGCGGGATTACGCATGTCTCTCTCCTCTGAGGGACAGCAGAGCATAATGGATATAATCGATTTGGTCAGCGGCCGGGCGGGCAGCAGGACGCGAGGCCCACCCGGTGATGTGCCTACGAGGTGGCGGCGAGTTCGCTCGTCTCCGGCCGCCGGATCAGGCGGGCGACGTCGCTGCGCAGATGGATGAATTCAGGCAGTTCCTTGGTCGCGATCTGGTCGCGGGGACGCGGCAGGTCGATGTCCAGGGTGGTCAGCACGTACGTCGGCGGCTTGGAGAGCACGACGACCCGGTCGGCCAGGTAGACGCTCTCGTCGATGTCATGGGTGACGAACAGGATGGTCATGTTGAACCGGTCGCGCACCTGCAGCACCAGGTCCTCGAGGTCCTCGCGGGTCTGGGCGTCCACCGAGGCGAACGGCTCGTCCATCAACAGGATCTTCGGCCGGTACGCGAGCGCCCGCGCGATCGCCGCGCGTTGCTGCATGCCGCCGGACAACTGGGTCGGATACCGGCCTTCGAAGTTGGTCAGGCCGACGGCGGCCAACGACTCGCCGACCCGCTCGGCGACCTCCGCCTTGGAGAGTTTGGCGGTGTGCAGGGGGAAGCGCACGTTGTCCCCGACGGTCAGCCACGGGAAGAGCGAACCGCGGTAGTCCTGGAACACCATCGCCAGGCCGGCCGGGACGCCGGTGATGGGTTCGCCGAGGAACCGGACCTGCCCGCCGGTAGGGGGCATCAGACCGGCCATCGCGCGCAGCAGGGTGGTCTTACCGCAGCCGGATGGTCCGACGATGGAGACGAGTTCGCCTTCGTTGACGCTGAAGCTGATGTCCTTCAACGCCAGGTGGCGGTGCGCCCCCGTCCCGTAGGCGTGCGAGAGGCTTTCGACGACGAGCATGGCGGTGCCTTCCGGGTCAGGAGGTCTCGTGTCCGGCGAGCCGGTGCCAGCGCAAGATGCGCCGTTCGACGACGGTGAGAACCTGGTTGAGCAGGTAGCCGAGGATCGCCAGCAGCAGGATGCCCGCCCACATGTCGACCAGGGCGAAGGAGCGCTGGGCCTGCACGATCCGGAACCCGATACCGCTGGAACTGGCGACCATCTCGGAGATCACCATGAGGATCAGACCGATGGACAGACTGGTCCGGACTCCCGCGAGGATCTTGGCGGCCGCCCCCGGAAGAACGATGTGCGTCAACCGCAGCCGCAGCGGTATCCGGAACACCTCGCTCGTCTCGTACTTGATCGGCTCGATCGAGCGGACCCCTTCGATCGTGTTCAGCAGGATGGGCCACGCGGCGCCGAAGGCGATCAGGAAGATGCGCATCTGGTCGCCGGTGCCGAACACCACCAGGAACACCGGGATCAGCGCCGGCGGTGGGGCCGCCCGCAGGAACTGCAGAATCGGGTTGACGTAGTCGCCGAAGGCGTCGCTGAGCCCGATCGCGACACCCACGGCGATCGCGAGGACCATCGCGAGCAGGAATCCGACGAGCATCCGGGCCAGGCTGGGCAGCACGTCCTGGGCCATGCTCGTGCTGAGGATCCCCTCTCCACTGGGCAGCCACAGCTGCGCCACCCGTTCGAGGATGGTGAAGGGCGGAACCCAGTACGGCGAACTGAGGTTCACCGTCGCCAACTGCCAGCTCCCGATGAGCGCGACCAGCACGACCCACCGCAGGGCGATCCGGGACAGGTACCTCGTCCACCGTACGGCGATCGACGGCCCGGCGGCCTCCGCTTGCGTCGCGGCGCTCATGCTGCCGCCTCCAGGTGCTTCCAGGGGAACAGGCGGCGCTCCGCCGCCTGGAGGACGGAGTTCACCAGTACGCCGAGAACCCCGGCGACGACGGTGCCCGCGAACACCATCGAGGTGCTGCCGCCACCGGAGCTGATGCGCAGCACGTACGCCCCGATCCCCGCGCTGGACCCGGCGAGCAGTTCCGCGCTGATGGTCACGATCAGGGCGATCGCGGCCGAGATCCGGACTCCGGTGAGGATGAACGGTGCCGCATGCGGCAAGGCCACCCGGCGCAGGATGGCGGCGGGCGTGAGCCGGAAGGTCCGGGCGGTCTCCTTGGAGATGGGGTTGACGTCGCGGACCCCGTAGAGGGTGTTGAAGAAGATCGGCCAGACGCACGCGTAGATCGCCAGCGACGCCTTCATCTCGGTGCCCTGCCCGAACAGGAGGATGGCCAGCGGGATCAGCGCCACCGAGGGGATCGGACGCAGGAACTCGACGACGACGCTCGACACCTCGTAGGCCACCCGGAGGGAACCCAGCAGCAGACCGAGCGGCACGCCGATCGCCGTGGCGATGGCCAGCCCGAGGGCCCAGGCCCCCATCGTGTGGGCCACGTCGAGCAGGAACTCGCTGTTGCCGAACAGGCCCACCGTGTCCGCCAGCACCTGCGCGGCCGACGGGAGCATCGTGGTGGGGATCAGGCCCGACCAGGAGAGCACCTGCAGCACGCAGAGCGTGGCGAGGACCCCGACTGCGCCCCGGACGTGGCGGCGGTTCGTCCACCGCCGCGTCCCGTCCTCCCCGGTGGAGGACCGCACGGCGGGTGACGCGGCAGGGGTCGGCGCGGGACCGACCGGGGCGGCAGCATCGGCTCGCCGGTCACCCAGGGTGGCCGTACGAGGCGGGCCTGCCGCCCGGTCGTGTCGTGCAGGGGGTGTCGCGGTCACGTAACCTCCTCGCCACGTCGAGGAAATCACCATATTCATTAGGCGGGTTACAGGCAATAGTCGAGGACGGCTTTCGCTCGGCGTGGTCGTCCTCTTGCGCGCAGCAGAGAGCGGGGGTCGCTACCAGGCCACGGCCGGCTCGGACAGCGACATCGACACGGGAGCGTGCGCCTCGACCGCCCGGGCCACCCGAACCGGGTCCCCGGAGGCGATGGCCACGACCAGATCGATGTGCACCTGCAGGTTGCGCGGGAAGGAGGCCCGGAACTCCTCGTCCGGCACGACCTCCCGGACCGCCTCCCGCGCGGCGCCCAGCAGCGAGATGTAGATGGTGCGCAGCAGAGGGTTCGTCGACAGCTCGGCGATGGCCTGGTGCAGATCCCAGTTCCGCCGCAGGTATTCGGCGGGATTGTCCGCGCACTCCCCCATGGCCGCGACCAGCTTCTCCAGACGGGCGATGCTGCGGCTTCGGGCGTTGCGCATGGCGCTGAGCGCGATCGGCGCCTCGAGCGCGTTGCGGATCTCAAGGGTGTCCACCACCGACAGCGCGTCGGCCCCCAGGCCCAGGATGAGGTGGCTGAGCCGGATGTGGGCGGGCTGGGCCGCCACGAAGATGCCGCCACCCGGTCCGGGCCGCGTCTCGATCAGGCCGCGGGTCTCCAGCAGTCGGATCGTCTCGTTCAACGTCCCGGCCGCCACCCCGTACCGCTGGCGCAACTCCTCCTTGGTGCCCAGGCGGTCACCCGGGCTGACCTGCTTGCTGGCGATCAGGTCACTCAGCAGTTGGGCCACCGCCTGCGCCCGCGACATCCGCTCGTTCGGAAGTTCGGTGCGGCGATCGCCCGTCCCAGCACCACCCCGCGTCGGCCCGTCGACCGGCTCGGCCCGGCCGGCCGGGTCGGCGTCCGGATCGCCCAGCAGTTCCACGGCCCGCAACGCCCAGTCGACGCGGGCCTGAGCCTGGGCGACCTGGCCGTCGAACACGTGCGCCTTGAGACGAGCGATCCGCTTGTGCTCGGCCGGGTCCCGATCCTCCAGTCGCTCACGCAGCAGCGGCGTGTCCATCGCGGCGAGGGCGTCGCGGTGCTGCGACCACTCATCGACGAGTTTGCGCTGGTGCGCGACGTACGCGTCGACCACCGCGATCGCCGCCTGCGGTTCGATCGAGTCGAAGTGCAGCGCCTGCAGCGCGAAGGCATCCCGGACAG
Source organism: Micromonospora sp. NPDC003776 (assembly GCF_053605645.1). Lineage (NCBI taxonomy): Bacteria > Bacillati > Actinomycetota > Actinomycetes > Micromonosporales > Micromonosporaceae > Micromonospora > Micromonospora sp. NPDC003776. The sequence continues at coordinate 17,617 of NZ_JBSGJR010000008.1, read as the reverse complement.
GGGCCGGCGGGTGCGGCGTGGAGATCCATTCCACGAGCGCGGCCCGGCCCTCCGGGGTGAGCGAGTAGACCGTGGTGGTGAGGCCGTTCTGCCCCTCCGCCTCGGTGCCGACGATCAACCCGTCGGACTCGAGCTTCTTCAGGGCGCCGTAAACCTGGCTCTGTGGCGCCGCCCAGATCCAGTTCTGCGCCCCGGCGAAGAACTGCGCCAGCGCGTACCCGTTCATCGGCCTCGCGTCCAGAACCCCGAGCAGCGCGTGCGGCAGGGACATGCCGGACAGCATAGCGAGCAGGAAGAGAACACCACCTCTTGACCCTCCTACACAGGAATACTCATGATTAGGGGGACCGGCCGCGCCGGCCGTGCTCCGAGACGGAGGAATGGTGACCAAGCCCGACGACGACCTCGCCGAACAACTCGCCGCGGCCGGCCGCGCGCTCGCCCGGCACGCGCTGGTCAGCGCCTTCGGCCACGTCTCAGCACGCGCCTCGGCGCACACCCTGCTGATCACGGCACCGGTCCCGCTCGCCACCATGCGCCCGAACGCCGTCCAGTCCCTGAACCTCGACGCCGCCGACCTCACCCCCGGCACACCTCGGGAAGCGTGGATCCACCAGGCGATCGCGGTCGCCCGCCCGGACGTCGGCGCGATCTGCCGCGCACAACCCCCCACGGCGACCGCTCTGGCGAGCGCCGGCGTACCCATCCGGCCGCTACACGGCCAGGGCTCGTTCCTCGGGCCGGAGGTCCCCGTACACCCCAATCCCCGCCTGGTACGCGACGAGGACAGCGCCAAGGCCCTGGCCGACACCCTCGGCAGCGCCCCCGCCCTGATCATGCGGGGCAACGGCGCGGTGACCGTCGGCGCCACGATCGGCGAGGCGGTTGCGCGCATGTGGGTGCTGGAAGCCTCCGCCGTCATGAACGCCACCGCGTCCGGATGCGGAACACCGGTTCCGCTGAGCGAGGACGAACAACAGTCGTGGCGCGACGTCGCGCCCGAGCTTCTCCACCGGATCTGGCTGCATCTCAGCCGCGAGGAGGCATCATGATCGAACTCAAGGACATCGCCTACGTGCGGTCGGGGGCGGCCGACCTCCGCACGGCGGTGGACTTCGCCACCGACATCGTCGGCTTGGAACTGGTCGAGGAGTCGGACGGGATCGCGTACCTGCGCGCGGACCAGCGGCACCACTGCCTGGCCTTCGTGGCAGGAGAGTCCGGCGTGATCAGCTCAGGTTTCACCCTGCGTGACCTGGACGCGTTGAGCGACGCGGAGACCGAACTGGAGCGGGCTGGCCTGACCGTCAAGCGCGGCTCCAAGGAAGGCGCGAAGTCGCGCCGCGTCCACGAGTACGTCGCCTTCGAGGACCCGTTCGGCAACCGTGTCGACCTCGTGGTGGGCCAGACCGCGAGGCCGACGCCGGTCAAGTTCCACCGCACTGCCGGCATCACCGAGTTCGGCCACATCTGCCTGGACGCACCGGACATCTACGAGGCCGGCCGGTTCTGGACGACCCACTTCAACGCCAAGGTCTCCGACTGGGTGACCGACGCGGCGTGCCTGATGCGCATCGACCCCGTCCACCACAAGCTGGCCGTGTTCCGCGGCGACCGGCCCGGTCTGTGCCACATCAACTTCCAGGTCGAGAGCATCGACGACGTGATGCGCAACTGGCACTTCCTGGAGGAGAAGGGCGTCGAGATCGAGCAGGGGCCGGGACGCCACCCGCAGTCGACCGCGATCTTCCTGTACTTCAAGGGGCCCGAGGGACTGACCTACGAGTACTCGTACGGCGTACGGCGGATCGAGGACGACGCGGCCTGGACACCCCGCTGGTTCGACCCGGACGGACCGGGAGCCATCGACATGTGGCTCGGCCCCAAGGCGCGGGTCAGCACGCAGTACCAGATCCCGGCCAGGGATGACGCCACCTGGGACTGAACCCGCCCGAGGCGTACGGAGGCGGCGCGGCCACTCACCGCGCCGCCGCCGGCCGGCATGGTCATTCCGCTTCGGACCCGATCGACGGAAGCGTCATCACGGGCCGAATCGAGCTCATCGAGAGTGCCCTTCGGCAATGACAGGCCGAAGGCGCCACTACGCAGTGACGCCACATCGAGGTCGACCCCGCACAGTTGCGTAGCACCGCGCTGACCGGCCGACTGCTGCGGTTGCGGTCGGGCAGGCCGGGAAGCGGGCACAGCTGACGACTTGGGGCCCACCCTCTCAGCAGATCCGCGATACGGTCGCCTATGGCTTCGGGTTCTTCGCCCATGCGAATCTGGTGGTTCGGTCTGATCTCCGTGATCGTGGTTGCCGGGTGCGACTCCACACCCGGCACCCCACCCGAACCCTCACCCCAGGCGTCCGTCACTGGACAACAGCAGGCAGCAGAGCCTGCGCCGCCTACCTCCTCGGGTTGTCCGCCGACCGCCCGACTGTCCGGGCCCGGTGCGCCCCCGGACCTGCAGGGCACCGGTCACGGCGCAACGCTGTGGGCGTTGCCGTTTCCAACGGAGCCTGTGCTGACCGCTGGCAAGGAGCTCAAGGTGGTATGGCGCATGACCGGCAGTGGCGACTTCGCGATCAGCGCCACAGGTCCCGACGGAAGAGTGGTCAAGCCCGTCTGGGGTCCCGAGCCTCATGGCGGCAGCAACTGGGACCGGCCGGGCGACGAGTGGGGCACCGGCTGGGTCTTCCCCACCGCCGGTTGCTGGACGATCAACGCGACGCGAACCAGCGGAACAGGATCCCTGGTACTACGCGTCGCCGAATAGCTTCCACCTTCTCGGACATCCCCACCGGGCAGCCGTCTCCAGCACAGCCCGCGTACCCGGCACTTCAGGTAGCCCGACTGGATGCTCCAACAGTTCACCCATGCGTCCGCCGCGCCGGTGACGCGGTTCATCAGGTAGAACCGGTCCCTGCGGGTCGTGGCGCCCTTCACTGCGCCTGACGGGAACCGGGACGTGGGCCGCGGACAGTTATCACGTGTGGAGATGAATGTGCGCCATCGGGTTCGCCAGGGGGATCCTGAGGCGTTCCGTGAACTGTTCGACGCGCACGTGCGCGCCGTCTACAACCATGCCTTCCGGCTGATCGGTGACTGGTCGGCGGCGGAGGACGTGGTGTCGCTGACGTTCCTGGAGGCGTGGCGGCTGCGCGAACGGGTCGACATCGATGATGGGGCCGGCTCGCTGCGGCCCTGGCTGCTGGGCATCGCCACCAACGTGGCGCGCAACGTGCGCCGGGCCGCGCGGCGCCACGAGGGTGCGCTGGCGCGGTTACCCGATGCCGAACCGGAACCGGACTTCGCCGAGGGGGTCACCGCCCGGCTAGCCGACCGCGAGCGGCTGACCCGGGTGGTGGCGGCGCTGCGGTCGTTACGGCGCGCCGAGCGTGAGGTGCTGGCGTTGTGTGTCTGGTCGGGCCTGGACTACGCGCAGGCTGCGGCGTCACTGGACGTACCGGTGGGCACGGTCCGCTCCCGGCTCTCCCGGGCCCGCAGGAAGCTCACCGCACTCGTCGCCGGGGGTGTTGTGAAGCCCCAGCGGATGCGGCGGGAACCGCCGGCCCGCCCCGGACAGGTAACAGTCGACCGCGACAACGCGGTCCGGTTCGTTCAGGAGATCTGATGGACATGACCCCGAACCAGCCCGCCGGCGATGACCGTGACGAGGTGGCCCGGCTGCTGCCGGAACTGGCGGAGGTTGATCTACCGGGCGGCCGCCAGCGCCAACTCCAGGAGTTTCTGATGAGCGAGATCCAGCGGGACCAACGCGAGTCCGTCGGGGCGGCCCGGCGGGTGCAGCGGCGGCTCCTTTTCGCCACCGCGGGCTTGGCGGCCGCCGCTGTCGCCGCCGTGGCGGTCGGTACCGGGGCCCTGCACACCGGCGCCGTGCCCGCTGACAGCCTGTTCACTGACACCACACCGCAGCATGCGGCGCAGAACCCACCGCCGAAGCACGCCACGGCCCCCGCGTTCGAGCTGGCCGCCCAGTACGCGGCCGCGCAACCGTACACGCCGCCCCGCCCGGACCAGTGGGTCTACGTCAAGGACCGCAAGAGCAACCCGAGTTCGATCGCCAAGGACAAGGGCCAGCGGCAGAACGAGATCACCGAGGTGTGGCTCAGCGTCGACGGCTTGAAGATGGCCGAGTGGAACCCCGACACCGGCAAGTTCGACACGTGGACGCAAGACAACGGTTATCCCGAGGCGGTCGCGCTGCCCACCGACCCGGGCAAGCTGCTGGATGCCGTGCGCGGCCAACTGCAGCAAGAGACCGCCAGCGTATCGACGCACTTCAAACCGTCGGATGACATGGACAGCCTTCTGTTCGGCCGCCTCGCCATGATCTTGGAGGGCAACGTGCTCCCGCCGCGGGTCGCGGCGGCGCTGTGGCGGGCGATCGGCATGGTTCCGGGGGCTACGCAGGAGCCGGGAACGGTCATGGTCAACGGGCGGCCGGTGGTGGCGGTCGGTCGGATTCAGGAGGGCTGGCGCTCCGAGCAACTCCTGCTGGACGCAGGTACGCACGAGTTCGTCGGGTACCGCTCCGTCGCGGCCAAGGACCACACCTTCACGTCGCCCACGGGACCCATTCGGACCAAACGGGGTGAGGTTCAGTTCACCATCACCCGGGTCGCGGCGAAGTTCGTCGACAAGGCCGGCCAGACCGGCTGACGCCGAGCATCGGGCGCACCGCATCGGCGGGGCCTGGACGATGGATGCCGTCCAGGCCCCGACTGAACTGCTCCGATGTCGCGGCGTACAGCTCCAGGTCTACGACGAATCGGACCATCGAGGGCCGCAACCTGGTGGCGCCGATGGACAGCCAGATGCGGCCCGACGGATGTCCTCCGGGCTCACCGTTGACGTCGGCTGGCGGCTCGCCGACGACCTCGACGCCACACAACGCGACGGCTGCAAGCTGCTCGAACGCCACCCGCACGGCTCGGGCCGGCCCAGCTCACCGCCATGCGCCGGCACTCCGCCGCCCGGATCAAGGAGCCCGAACGGCCGCACCGGGAACTGCTCGGCGACGTTTTCGACGACCGGCAGTGGCGGAAGTTCGGGGCGAGGAGTGCGGGCCACGTGCTCACCGCACGGGCGTAGCGACACGTATACTGCTCCGGCCACAGCTCGGGCAGCCTTGCCGGTGGTTCGCGTCGCACCCCGTGACGGCGCTGCCAGCTGCTTCTTATCCGGCGTCAGAGATCGCCCGGGCTTCGGGCCACCGGCGGCGGGCCAGTTCGCTGGGCGCAGAGTTTGGCGGCTGGCGGGGTCGCGTCAGGCGGATGCGGTTCATGCGGTTGGATTCAGGGCGTCGCCGCATGTCCTGGGAGCCCTGCCGTGAGTCCATATGATCAGCTCGCCGGCCTTGACCTACCGACCCTGCAGGTGTTGGAGGCGGCCTCGGCGTTGGGTGGCCTGGTCACCGAGGCGGAGGTGTCAGCGTTGGTCGGCGCCGACGCGACGCCGTACCTGCAGCGTGCCGCCGACGCAGGGCTGGTCGTGCGGCTGCGGGGCCGGCTAGCGGTGAACAGCGTCCTCGGCGACGTCTTCGCCTGTCCCCTGGGTGTCGGTCCGTCGGCTGGTCAGCTCGCCGCTGTGTTGAACGCCGATGATCTGAAGGTTGTCGCGAGCAACCTGGGGCTGTCTCCGAAGGGCCGCAAGGCGGACCTGCTGGAGGCGGTAGCGAACTTCTTCCTCGATGCGGACAACGTGCATGGCCTCGTCAAGCGGATGCCCAAAGCGACGCGAACAGCGTTGGAGGACGCTGACCGGGACGGCGGACGGATCCGCCGCTACGGCGGCAGCGGCATCGCGCACCGTAGCCGGTATCCAAACCGCTACCGTCAGGTGCATCCACTGGACTGGGCCGAGGAACACGGGCTGATCTACCGCGTGACCTGGGAGGACTATCAGCTGGCGGGCCAGGTCGCGCTCGCTGTGCGAGGAGCGGACTACCGGGCGCCGTTCCAGCCGCAGGAACCGTCAGTGGCCTGGCACACGCCGGACCCGGCGGCCGTGCGCCGCGACGCCCAGGCGCAGGGCATCGCCGTGGCCGGGCTGTTGTCGGCGCTGCTGGACGGGGCCGGGCGTGAGCCGCTGGCCACGGTCAAGGCCGGCGGTGTTGGCGTGCGCGAGCTGACTCGGACGGCGAGGACGCTTGGCGTGCCTGTCTCTACCGTCCGGCTGTTGCTGGCGGTCGCCGAGGAGGCCGGACTGGCCGAACTCGACGAACGCGTTATGCCGACGGCCGCGTACGACCGCTGGCTGAGCCTCGGTCTGCACCGCCGGCTGGCAGTGATGCTGCAGGCGTGGCGTGAACTGCGCTATCTGCCGTCGTCGCAGAGCGGTCCGTGGGTGCCGGCCTACGACGAGGGCTGGTCTACGCATGCCCGGATGGACGCGCTGCGGCTGTTGGGTGACCGGGCGACGTCGGACCTCGAGCAGGCGGCGCAGTGGATGTGGTGGCGGCAGCCGTTGGCTTTCGGCGGCGCTGCGACGGTGCGCGGCCTGCTGGACGAGGCCGTGACCTTGGGGGTCCTCGGCGCGGGTGGGATCAGCCCTGCCGGGCAGGCCCTGCTGAACGGCGAGGACATCGCCAAGGCCGTCGGCGACCTTGGTGAGGTGTCCCGCAGCGCTCGACTGCAGGCCGACCTAACCGCTGTGGTGATGGGAACACCTGCTCCAGCACTGGCGGAGTTGCTCGACGCTGTCGCCGTCGTGGAATCCCGCGGCACGGCGACGACCTGGCGGTTCAGCCCGACGACGGTTCGCGGCGCGTACGACGCGGGCTGGACCGAGCAAGGTCTGACCAGAGCCCTGACGAAGATCGCCGACGGCGCACTGCCGCAACCGCTGGTCTACCTGCTGGCCGACGTCGCTCGCCAACACGGGTCGGTACGGGTCGCGCCCCTGGCCAGCACCCTGGTCAGCGACGACACCGCGCTGCTGGCGCAGATCTGCGCCGACAAGCGGCTGGAGAAGCTCCATCTGCGTCTGCTCGCCCCGACCGTTCTGGCCAGCCAAGTCAACACGGCTGACACGATCGCCGCTCTGCGGAAAGCCGGCTACGCGCCCCGCCAGCAGAACGCCGATGGCCGGGATGTCATCGAAAAGGCCCGCCGCCACCGCGCCTGATGGGCTGACGACAACTCACACCCAGAGAACCGAATCGCCGATTGCCGGTGGCGGCGAGGACTCCCGCTACGCCCGGCTGGCGGCACGGCGTTGGCGCGCCAGGGTGTGCAGCAGCCGGTGGTGTTGCATTCGCCTCCCTGGTAGCCCTGGTCGCGCAGTTCGATGGTCAGGTGGGCTGCGTTGGCGCAGCCCTGCCGCCAACGTTCGACGAGGTAAGCGACGTGTTCATCGGTTCCGCGATCGACGGACGGGTTCGGTGGGACGCTCTTTGGCGGCCGCCGCCAGCCGGGTATTCGCGCAGGGTGTCGCCGTCGCGGTTGAGCGCGTTGCAGATCGCGGTGGTGCCGACGCCCTTGCTGACCGGGGTGGCGATCTCGGTGTGGCGCTGTGGCGTCTTCGGCGGCCTTCTTCAGCGTGTGGGGTGTGATCATCACCGGCTGCCTGCTGCTGGCGGTGCGGGGGTTGCCGGCAGCCCGGGCGACGGGAGACGGCCGCTGGCATCGGCTCCGACAGTCACTCGCGTCTCTGATTACGGCGCGAGGTGATCGGGTTGTTCGGTTCGGCCCAGGTGATCTCGAAGTAGTTGCCTTCGGGATCGCAGAGGTAGGCCGATCGGCCGGTGAAGAACTCGGCATCGACGGGCTCCTTGGTAACCCGAGCGCCGACGCTGCGCATCTGCTCGGTCAACTGATCGACCTCCTCCGGGGTGTCGACCATGATCCCGATAGTGAAACGGATGCCGCTGCTCGAGTCTGGTTCGGTGTTCCCGTCCTGAGCGAGCTGAGCGATGGGAAACAGCGCAAGGACGACGCCGCGCAGTTCAAAAGCTGCGAAGTCGTCGTCGTCGACGATCTGCGGCCAGCCGAGTTCCCGGTAGAAGTCCCGGAGTCTAGGAAGATCACGGGCCCCAAGGGTGATCATTACGTCCGCGAGGGCTGCAGGTGTGCTCATGGCAGTAGTATTCGCCGGGCGCTCGGCTGCCGCCCTGCTGATGCGCGACCGCCGAGCCGTACCGTCACTTGCATGGCAAGTGCGCAGTCTCGTGTCGTCGACCGCTGATCATTGCTGTTGCTTTGGTCGCCTTCTGACACTCAGGATGTAGGAGCGGGTTACCCGGCCGTCTGACTCACCTTCTGACTGACCTTGAGGGCCTCTAGCGGATTCGTCAGCTGTCGGCGGGCACGAGAACACCGATTCCGGATCCCCCACCGGATCCCGTGCCGGACGTATCCGCGCACTGTGACATATCGCTCGCACCCAGGCGCCACCGAATCCGACAGCCGGTACCTACAGTCGGGCCATGAGCACCGACGAAGGCGTGCGGGTCTGGCTCCGCCGGCATGGAGCTGAGCAGATCGCGCATCCCGGGGGCAACCTGTACGCCCACCTGTGTCGAGTCAGCGAACGACTCGCCGCGCTCGGCTGCAGCAGTGAAGTCCAAGCCGCCGGTCTTACCCACGCCGTCTACGGCACCGACGGGTTCGACCTCGCCCTGCTTGATCTGGCCGATCGTGCTGTCCTACGGGACCTCGCCGGCGCCGACGCCGAGGAGCTCGTCTATCTGTACGGCGCCTGCGACCGCAAACGCAGTTGGCGGGAGCTGGCAGAGACCGGCCAGGTGTACGACCGCTTCGCAGATCAGGTGAGAACGCCGAGTGCGACTCAACTCCGGTCGCTCACGGACTTGAGCATCGTCAACGAACTGGACGTCATCGAGCAGGACCCTGCGGTGGCGGACCGGCACGGTACCTACTTCCGGGAACTGTTCGCCTCCTGGGCCTCGCTGGCCTCCGAGCAGGTCATCCGCGATGCGCAGCGGGTCTTGCGGCCATGACACCCGAACCATCGCCAGCGCCGCGGTCGCTAGCAGCCACCCCCAGTCGCGTACGAGTGCGTGCCGTCTACCCCGGCACCTTTGATCCCTTCACTCCCGGGCATCTGAATGTGGTGAACCGGGCACGCAATCTCTTCGACGAAGTGGTCGTCCTCGTCGCGGTCAACAGCGCCAAGCATCCGGGCGCCGACGAACAGGAGCGAGCCGCCGCTGTTCGAGCCATCCTGCCGGCCGACTGGACCACCGTCACCGTTGCGGCCTGGCGCGGGTTGACCGCCACCTACTGCCGTCGCCATGACGTAGGAGTGATCATCCGCGGCGTACGTAACAGCAGCGACCTTCAGACCGAGGGCCAGCTCGCCGGGATGAACGAGTCGCTGGGTATCCCCACAGTCTTCCTGCCTGCACATCCCGAACTGGCCGCGGTGTCCTCCACTGCGGTGCGCACGCTGGGAGGTGACCCTCGTCGACGCAGCTGACCGCCACATCGGGCACGGCGACGGCAGCGAGCACTGGGCCCCAGATCGGGACGTCCTGTCGATCTGACACGATGACGGCATGCCGAGTCCTATCACCCTTCGATCGACTCGGCCCGCCGACCTGCCCCTGATCGAACGGCTATGGCAGCTGTACCGACACGACCTGTCTGAGTTCCGGGGCATGCTGCCAGACGACACGGGCCTGTTCACCTCTGGCCCCTTGCAGAGCTATCTCCCTGACCCAGACAGCTGCGGCTACATCATCTGCCAGGACACCCGGCCGGTGGGCTTCGCATTCGTGTCCGGCTTGGCGACCCAGCCCCTGCACATCTCCGAATTCTTCGTCGTGCGAGCCGTGCGCCGCTCGGGCGTCGGCAGTCTCGCCGCCCGACAACTCTTCGCGAAACATACGGGACACTGGGAGATCGCCTTCCAGGAGGAAAACCCAGGTGCCGCCCGCTTCTGGCGCCGGCTCGCCGTCGAGGTCTGCCCAAGGGGCTACCGCGAAGAACGGCGTGCTGTTCCCGGCAAGCCGCACCTTCCTCCAGATACGTGGCTGCTGCTGACAACCTGACGTAGCCACTGGGTGCGCCGGTGATCTCTTCGGCGCCTCTCTGTGTCAAGAGGGAGTCCCGGACGAGCTGTTGGCGCCGTGGAGCAGGGCTCGGTAGACGACGTCGGCGGGGCGGCGTTTCAAGCAGCGTAGTGCTTCTCGGTGGCTCTTACCGGCTTGCCGTTTGCGCTGGTAGTAGGCCCTGCCTGCACCTCCATCACGTCATCCACCGCTGGATCATGCGATAACGGGTTTACACGCTGCGACCTGCCCTTCGCCCCGAAAGAATGATCGGCGGTCCTTGAGCGGCCACGTGAGCCGCTGCTTGCCTGCTGCGGCAGTCGGCCGTCGTCCGATTTCGTCCGTCGGCGTGCATACCGAAGGTCACTCGGTTGGTCACCCAAGCTGATCGACTCCGATTGCTGTCAGACGTCATCGCTAGCCTGCGCGTCATGATCACACGACCCACCGCGAAGTGGGGCCGCGAGGTGCAGGACCAGAGACACCGCATCGCCGCAGGAACCCTTGCTGAGGATGACGATGGCGCCTACGCCCTGGCCCTCTGGCCGGAGGCATTCATCGCTGCTGTCGATACTGCTCTTGACGCCTATGAAGCAGACGTACGTTCGTTCTCGTCACCGTCAGATGACGAGATCTTCGCGTCGGTCGAGCGGATCGTGATGGCTCTCAACGTGATCGATGAGGAACACGACAGCAGGATCGAGACGGGCGAGCGCGAGGATCTGTGTGAGTACATCGACGACGTCCTGACAGACGCGGGCATCGATGTCGATGGCCTGACCTCCCGACGAAACATCGACCGGGCGGAACTGACTGACGAGTGGCGCGACTGGTGAGGCGTTGATCCAGCCGGCGGAGCTTCGCCATCCCGTCGCCGTCGACCCGCCCTTGTGGGAGCGGCCGCCGTTGGGGCCGCCACGTCAAGACGGCTTGGGGCGCCGACGGCCGCTGGCGGCCCCGGCGGTGCTCGGCTCGTCCGGGGTCGTCGGGTGGGACGGCCTACCGCAACCGCCCACGAACCTGGCCCCGCAGAGGGAGGCCCGGCCATCCTGGAGCCAGCGCACAACCCCCGGAGGCGCAGTAGGCGCCATCCGGGACCACCGCCAACTCGCCGACCGCAGCCGGCATGCCCTCCCGTACGCCACTCGGGCTCTTGGTCGTGCTTGGTTCGCCTGCCCGAGGTGATGCCAGGGTCGACAGTCGTCCGCTCGTGCTCGCTGGTTGCCTGCTCGCTTCGGTACATCGCGGCCTGGCTGGCACGCTGGCCAGGACCGTCCTGCGCCTCACATCGTTGGTCGCTCCTTGACATTTCACGCGGTCTTGTGCCTTCTGTGTGCCCCAGCCTCGTCGGCCGCGTAGCTGCCGGCGGCGGCCCGCTGGGCCTCGCGGCGCCGTCGTTGACTGTGGTCGGAAACGACGGCCTGACCGAGCGCCGAGGCGCACACACGCCGACATGATCGGAAGGGCACCCCAACACGCGCAGATCGCGCACGGCACTCGCGGCAGGCGGGCGCGCGGGCTCACATCCGGGCTTTCAGCACGTCGACCTCGCAGCCTGGCGCGGCCGGGTCGAAGCCATGTTCTGCCAGCCAGCGGACCGCCACCAGGCTTCGCCACGACCACCACCCGCGGATCACGTCCAGGTCGACATCGGTGCCGTAGCCGGCGACCACGTCGTCAAGGCGCTCCTCGTGTCCCAGCGTCAGGACGGCGAGGTCGTACAGGGCATCGCCCTGGGCGGCCTCGGACCAGTCGATCACGCCGGTGATGTCGTCACCGTCGACGAACACGTGAGTGATCTGCAGGTCGCCGTGCATGAACACCGGAGTCCACGGTCGAAGCGCAGCCTCGGCAACCTGGCGATTGCGCGTGACCAGGTCGGCGGGAAGGACGGCGTTCGTGACGAGCAACTCGCATTCACGATCCAGGCGCGACGCCAGCTCGTCAAGGCGGCGACCGGGCCATGGCGGCAACGGCGCGTCGTGCAGCATCCGTACGGCGGCACCGGCCGCGGCCCACGCGTCCGAAGACGCGGGAGACGGCTCGCCGAGACGGCCGAGTGCCGTACCGGGGAGGGCGGCGAGCGCGAGCACGGGCGGCTTGCGCCACAGGATCTCCGGAGTGGGGATCGGCGCCATAGCCATTGCCTGGACCTCGACGTCGGTGCGCGCCTGGTCAGCGTCGATCTTCAGGAACACGTCGCCGACGCGCAGGGTCGCGCGCTCGTTGTGGGCGACGACGACCTCGACCTCTTCCACGTCGGCCAGTGTGGCGGAGATGACCACCGACGGCACCGGGTTATTTGCGTGCCCACGTCCGCGTCATTGCCAGTGGCCGGATGTCAAAGAAGATCAGACCCGGTTACGGGCGCGGTCCACGGCTTGATTCACCATTATGCATGAGCGACGCGGGGTTATCGGGTAAGCGCCGCCGTCAGCTGGTCCAGTCCCAGCGAGCCCACTTCCAGCGCCCGGCGGTGGAATGCTCGCCGGTCGCCGGGGAAGGATGAGCGGCCGGCCAGCCACACCCGCTCCCCTACCTTGTAGGTGAGCGCCTGCCCTGGCCGGCCCAGATAACGTGCGAGTTCCCCGGACGCGTAGGGCCCTTGATGACAGCGGTCCCGCAGCAGTTGCAGCGCCGCATCGGGTGTCCAGGGTGCGCCGCCACCGGACGGCACCGGCAGCCGCAGGTGCAGGCCGATGTCGAGGACGACCCGCGCCGCCCGCAGCAGCTGCATGAACAGGTATCCCAACCGTGCACCCGGCTGCTCGTAGAGCCCGAGCTCGTCCATGAACCGCTCGGCGTACAACGCCCAGCCCTCCTGGCAGCCGGAGAGTCCGCCGAGCAGGTTCAGCCGCTGCCCGAGGCCTCCCTGGCAGGCCTCGTGGCCGATCTGCAGGTGATGGCCGGGAACGCCCTCGTGGTACGCGGTGCTGTAGGCCCAGAAGGTGGGAAAGCTCGCCTGGCCGTCGGGGAGAAACCACCAGACCCGGCCCGGCCGCGTCAGATCCTGCGACGGCCCGGTGTAGGCGGTACCGCCCGACACTGTCACCCGGGACTCGATGCGCCGCAGCGGCGCGGGGATGTCGAAGTGCACGCCGTGCAGCTGCTCGATGGTCGCCTCCAGCAGCTCCTGCAGCCACGCGCCGAACGCGTCCCGGCTGTGCAGGGTGCCTGGCGCGTCGGGGCTGCCGAGCCGGTCGAGCACCTCGGGCACGCTCCCGCCCAGGGCCTTCGCCTCCGCGACCAGTTCCGCCTCGATCGCGGTGAACTCGTCCCAGCCCCACTCGTAGAGCTCGCGCAGATCCGGCTCGACAGCGAGGAAGGTTCGCACCCAGACGCCGTACCGCTGCGGCCCGAAAGCCTCCTCACCGCGGGCCCGCGGTGCCAGGTCCGCGGTCAGCATCGCGGCCAGTCTCTGGTACGCCTCGCGCGCGTCCTGCGCGGCGGCCTGCAACGACGCCCGCTGCGGCCCCTCGCCGTAGCGCTCCACCAGGGCGAGGTCATCGTCGACCCAGTTTTGGCAGCGCTGTGTCACCAGTTCCACTTGGCGCCGCGTCGGCAGGTGTCCGCGCTCGGCGGCGAGCAGGAGGCTGCCGGCGTACCCGTCCAGGGCCGCGGGGATCGCGGCCTGGCGCGCGCCGACGCGGGCCCAGCCATCCTCGTAGGCGGCGCCCTCGACGTCGCGACCGGGCACCGCGGCCTCAACGGACTGGCGGATGAGCTGCAGGGGGCCGGTGGCCGCCGCATGCAGTTCGCGCAGGTCCTCCCCGGCATCGTGGAAGGCGATGCGGGTACGCAGCCGTTCGGCGAGGTGAGCGTGCAGCGGGCTCGTCGCGGGCAGGGCCGCGAGCTCGCGCAGAGCGCGGGCGGCGAGATCGGCGCGGGCCTGGTGACCGTCCGGACTGTAGTCGGTGAGCCGGTCGATGTCCTGCTCGCCGACCTCGACCACCGCCGCGCAGGGGTCGAGGCGGGCCACGTCGTGCAGGAGCCGGCTGGCGAAGTCCTCGATCATGACGAGGATGCTAGTCGTTGTTGATCTTTGCCGTGCGCGAGCAACTCCTCACCTGTTGGCGGGGCCGGACTCCACGGACGTTAGCGAACACCGCGCGAACCGGTAGGTTGGCGTGGTGCGGATCGGTGCCTGCCAGACCCCGGAGATCCTCGGTGACGTGGACGCGGCGGTGACCGTCATCCAGGACTTCGCGGACCGGGCCGACGTGGCGGGCGTGGAACTGCTGCTGTTCCCCGAGTGCTTCCTGCAGGGATATCTGGTCACCGACCAGCATGTGCACCGCCACGCGTTCGACGTGCGTTCACCGGAGTTCGCTGCGGTATTGGCAAGGCTGGCCGGCATCCGGCAGATGCTCGTGCTCGGGATGATCGAGCGGTGGCAGGGCCGGTACTACAACACGGCGCTGGTCATCGCGGGTGGCCGGGCGGTGGGCGGGTATCGCAAGGCCTTCCTGACCGGCGGAGAGTCGGTGTTCACCGCGGGTGACACCTACCCGGTGTTCACCCACGAGGGTGTGCGATTCGGCATCAACATCTGCTACGACACGCGGTTCGCTCAAGCCGCGGCCGCGGTGGCGGCGGGTGGGGCGCAGGTGCTGCTGGTGCCGGCGCAGAACATGATGCGCCGCGAGAAGGCGTTCTGGTGGCAGGACCGGCACAACGAGATCCGCACGCGACGGGTCCAGGAGACGGGCATGTGGCTGATCTCCGCCGACGTCACCGGCGAACGTGACGAGTCCCGGATCGGGCTGGGCCCGACGTGCGTGATCGACCCGGTCGGCCAGGTGGTGGCACAAGTCGGCACGGGAACGACCGGCATGGTCACCATCGAGATCGAACCGTCGTAAGTCCCCGACGACCGTCCCGCCGCCCACGGCATGAGGGAGCACCGCGTCCGCCCATCAAATCAGCGTTACGGAGCGCCCGGGGCACGTCTCGTCAGGGACGAGGACTCAGCGGGCGGGGGCCGGCTCGGGCGACGGCCGCCAGTCCCGCCTGATCAGTCCGTACACCCACGAGTCGGAGACCTCGCCGTTGACGACGCAGTCTTCCCGCAGCGTCCCTTCCCGCACGAATCCGAGCTTCTCCAGCACTCGGGCAGATGCGGTGTTGCGCGTGTCGGTCTCGGCCTGGACGCGATTCAGGTCCAGCGTGTCGTATGCCCACTGCAGCAGAGCGTGCGCGGCCTCCGTCGCGTAGCCGTGGCCCCACGCTGCATCGTCGAAGCAGTAGCCCAGCGACGCGCTGCGGTAGTCCGGGTTCCACCGGGTCAGACTGCACCAGCCGATGAACGCCCCATCGGAGACACGGTCGATGGCCAGCCGCGCCCCGGTGCCTTCCTCGGCCATCTGCCGGCACGCGGTGATGAACCGCTCGGCGCGCACAGGTTCGGTCCAGGGCGGCGAGTCCCAGTAGCGCAGCACGTAGGCGCTGCTGTGCAGCGCGAAGAGGCCCTTCGCGTCCGCGTCGTCGAAGGGACGCAGTCGCAGGCGAGCGGTGTGCAGCGTGGGGGTGGGCAGGAGCATGAGTGCCATGTTGCCTCTCTCGGTGAGCGGACAGGAAGATGTGCCCGACGATCGGCATGAGCGCGCGCAGTGCGGCATGACCTGTCACGCTGTACGGACCGACCAGCGCCAGCATGAGTCGGGCTGCGCCACGACCACAACCACTTTGCATGCGGCGGCAATCGGGCTCACTCGAGGAACTGGCCGGGCGTGGAAGGCTGCGCGCTTAAGGTCGGCTCGGCACGGCGACCTTCCGCGAGACTGAGAGGGGCCGGATATGAACCAAAGCACCCGCGAGGAGATGCTCGGCCGCCTGGCTGAGGCAGTCGCATCCGTCACGGTCGCACACCCGACGCGGGTTGCCATCGACGGACCGCCCGCCGCCGGCAAGACCACCCTCGCCGACGAACTGGCCGTCGTCTTGCGCGAACAGGGCCGCGATGTCATCCGCGCGACGATTGACGATTTCCTCTTTTCCCGGGCGCAGCGCTACCCGCGCGGCGAGTACTCGGCCGAAGGTTGCTACTTCGACACCCACGACTACGACGCCCTGAACCGGGTTCTGCTCGATCCGCTCGGCCCGGGCGGAGATCGACGCTTCCAGCACGCGGTCTACGACCGCACTGCGGATACCGCGTTGTCCCCGCCGGTCACGACTGCTCCCGTCGATGCCGTGCTGGTCTTCGACGGCGTCTTCCTCATGCGGCCGGAACTGATTGACCGGTGGGATTTGCGCATTTTCGTGTCGACCGCGCTCGAGAAGACCGTGGATCGTGCCGTGATCCGAGAGCGCCGGGTGTCATCTCGGGCCGAAGTCGAACGGCGCTGGCGCGGCCGTTACATCCCCTCCCAACAGTTCTACTTCGCTACGGTCTGCCCGACCGATCACGTCGACATCGTCGTGCACAACGACGATCCCCAGCAGCCGGTCTGGGAGACGCAAGCACACTGACGGTGGTCGAGCCGACCTCTCGGAGAGAACCGCACATCAATCCCTTGGGCCGACCACCGAGGTCCGATGTCGGCGGCCGGTCAGGCTGTCGGATCGTCTCGAAAGAGTTGCTCTTTCACACCTCGGCCGCCCCAGCGGGTCGCAACGAGTTCGGGACGAGGGCGGGTGGGCCTGGGCACCCAGCCGTGTTTTCTGGTGTCGGGCGCAGGGCTATCCCAGTCTGCGATCAGCGCAAAAGGATCCGTGGCGCGATCAGGCACATCGTCACACGGCTCCCGGACGACCATCGCTGGGTAAAAGCGCGTCTCCTGAGCCACCTCGCAGTCATCCGTCCGGGAGGCGACCAAGGCGCCGCAACCTTCACAAGCCACACACGGGTTCCACCCCACCAGGGACCAGCAGCCCGTGTGCACAAGGTTGTGGACGAAGCGTGTCCCCCGTACGTCGCCGGGTGAAAGGACGAAGGTACCGATGACCTGATCACGGCCATACGCGGCCTCGTCGATCGCATAAGTGCCGGGGTCGAGGAGCGGCGGGTTCACGTGGTGGCAATCCAGGAGCGACCAGTGCGGCCCCACGGGCAGCTCCACCAAGCGGACTGGGACGCTCAGCGTGTTACCGCAGCTCGCACACCGAAAGCCCTCCACTGCGGCAGTCTGACATTCGAGCCAGGCGAAGGCATCCAAGAATATGAGTGAGCAGGCGCTTGCGTGACCGGCCATGTCGAAGTGCTCGCCTTCCTGAATGCAGTCATTTCGGCTGAGCAGGCGTAGCGGAGCCCAGCGGCTCAGGCCGACGAGGCGCTCGTCGGCACTGAGCGGCGACCCGCCGGCGTTCAGTCACGCTGCGCAACGCGCGGCTCGCGGCATGAGGGTGAAGCCGATCTTGGCTGGATTGATGTCGGCCGGAGTTGTCGTATCCGGGCCGCGTCGTTCGTAGCGGTGTGAGAGGCCGCCCACGAGGGCGCGGTCACGACCAAAGGAGATGCTGACATGCGGCACCCACTGGCCAAGATCCACCGCATGTTCGAGCTCGTCGAGCCGATCGCCACCGTCACCTTCTCCGAGGTGCCGAACGAGGCGTTCCTGGCCTTGGGTATGCGCAA